>JBEKBO010000053.1:0-28057 GCA_050015355.1 Candidatus Korobacteraceae bacterium
CCCGTCGAGAAAGTTGAATCTGAAGTGATCTGCGTCCACGCATGACATAGCTATAGACTCCAATCCATTTCTTGCCAAGTGCCTATCTAGCTTACCTATCTATGCGGTCACAGTACTAGTGGCATCGGCGCTGGTGGGCGTTGGGTCTTCGGTGTTTCACCCCGAATCGTCGCGAGTAGCTCGCATGGCCTCGGGCGGACAGCATGGCCTTGCGCAATCGATTTTTCAGGTCGGCGGAAACGTAGGCGCTACACTGGGACCTTTGCTGGCGGCGTTTATTGTCCTGCCACGTGGCCAACATAGCCTGGGCTGGTTTTCGATCGCTTCTCTGCTGTCGCTTCTCGTGCTGACAGTTGTCAGTGGGTGGTACAAAACCAACATATCAACAAACAAGGCGGAGTCGCGCGCAACCAAGGTCGAGAGCCACCTGCCAGTTTCTTCTAGAAAGGTCGCACTATCGATTGCGATCCTGATTTGTCTTTTGTTTTCGAAGGCCTTCTATCAAGCGAGCCTGACCAGCTATTACACCTTCTACCTGATCAGCAAATTTCACATGTCGGTACAGAACGCCCAAATCCATCTGTTTGTTTTTTGGGGTTCGATCGCGGCAGGTGCGTTGATTGGTGGACCCGTCGGCGACCGAATCGGGCGCAAGTATGTCATCTGGGGTTCGATTCTGGGTGTTCTGCCCTTCACCTTGATGCTGCCATACGCCAATCTGTTCTGGACCGTCATTCTCATTATCGCAATTGGCTTTATTCTGTCGTCATCGTTTTCGGCCATCGTGGTCTATGCCCAGGAATTGGTTCCCGGGAGAGTGGGAACGATGTCCGGCATATCGTTCGGATTTTCCTTCGGATTGGGTGGACTTGGCGCCGCACTGCTAGGTCAGTTGGCTGATATGACAAGCATCTATTTCGTCTATCGCGTCTGCTCATTTCTGCCGGCGATTGGACTGCTGACCGTGTTCTTGCCGAATCTGGAAAAAGCCAAGCCCGGCAAACAGAAGGCATCTGCCGTCTGAAGACTTCGTTCGGATCTCTCGACTGATTTTGGGACCGCCGCTCCCGCCCAATGGGATTTAGAGTCCCCCATTCGGCACGGTGGCGTGCTCCGCTGCGTCGGAGCAGCTCTCTTGCAAATCCTGGCTATTTACCAACTACAACAAGCTCCGAGGTCTGCTTGATCAGCGGAGGCAGATTCTTGCAGACCCGACTTATGGCTTGCTCATACGCATATGCTAGCTGGAGCACGGCGAAATCCGCGTGTTTCTTCCCAATGATATGCATGCCTGGTTCTCGAGCATTCCCCCGGAGGATGCGCGCGTCAGGTGGTCTTCCCGGAAGCGATAGCGAACTCGCACACAGCCAAAGGCAGCGCTCGCACAGGGTTTGAGTTATGGTATAGTTCGCACCATTGCATGCCTGAGCCGGCACCCGTGCCTGCGAATATAGTTCATCACGCAAAAGGGGATGAAACACATTTATGGAAACAGGGAACAAGCACGCTCTCGGCTGGGTCGGAACCGGTCGAATGGGATATGCCATGGCGGAACGTCTGGCCAAAGCCGGCTGCAACATCTCCGTCTACAACCGTACCCGATCGAAGGCCGAGCCGCTGGCGGCAGCCGGCGCGAAAATCGTGAACTCTCCCGCGGAACTGGCGGGATGCGATGTTGTTTTCAGCATGCTTGCGGCCTCCGAAGATCTCAAACAGATAATTATCGGCCCCGGTGGAATGATTGCCACGGCCGGAAAGGCGCCGAAGATCCTGGTCGACTGCACTTCGGTCTCTATCGAGGCGTCGGCGGAAGTTCGCCAAAAGCTGGCGGGGATGGGGGGCAAGTTTCTAGCCGCCCCGGTCAGCGGTAATGCGAAAGTTGTCAAGGCCGGCAAGCTCAGCGTCGTCGTCTCCGGCCCTAAGGAAGCTTTTGACGAAGCAATGCCTTACATCAACCTGTTCGCACCGGCCGGGGTCAGTTACGTGGGAGAAGGCGAACTGGCGCGAATTGCCAAGATTTGTCACAACGTAATGTTGGGTGTCGTGGCGCAGAACCTGGCTGAGATCACGGTTCTGGCGGAGAAAGCCGGCTTGTCGCGGGCCGCGTTTCTGGCCTTTATGAACATCAGCGTGATGGGGTCCGTCTTCACTCGCTACAAGAGTCCGGCCTTCGTCAATCTCGACTGGACGACGACGTTCACTCCAAGCCTGTTGCGCAAGGATCTGGATCTGGGATTGGCTTTGGGGAAAAAGCTCGACGTGCCTATGCCGGTGGCCGCTACCGCCAGAGACGTATTGCAATCGCACATGGGCCACGGTGCACTCCTCGGTGGGGGGTATCTGGAAAAGGATTTCGCAACGCTGCTGGAATACCAGGCACACTGCTCAGGAATCGAACTCAAGCCGGAAAACGTGGAGGTCTGGGACGGGCTGTCTCCGAAAAAATAGAAGACGTTTGGCGGAGGGCCGAATTGTGGCAAGGGCTGCCTTGTGGGTCAGTTGCAACGCGCCCGCTTTCGCGTTTTGGCCGCTGCCGGAGAAAGAATTCAAGAATAATTCCGATTTATGATCCCTGTAATGTGGGAGTTGGGCGCAACTGCCGCTGGTCTTTCAAAGGGTGGGCGGGCTACATCGTATTTTCAACTGGGGAAGAAAGCACATCAGGAGGTAAAGGATGACGAAACGTACGATGGCGCTGGTGGCCGCCCTGTGCTTGGTGTTCATCGACATAGCACGGGCAGACAACGTAAAAATCGGCTTCATTAATTCCATGACTGGTTCGGAAGCCCCTGTAGGGGAAAACCTCACCAACGGGGTCACACTCGCCCTGGAGGACTTGGCGAAGGCGGGCATCAAGGTAGATCTGGTCAAGGAAGACGATACGGGTAAACCACAGGTTTCCATGAGCGCAATGGAAAAGCTGGCAACACGCGACAAGGTTGCGGGTGTCGTTGGACCCTATACAGCGGCATGCGGCAACGCCATTGCCCGCGTGGCGGAAAAGTACAAAGTCCCGTTGGTGGTTCCGGTAGCCGCGAAGGACGAGATTACGCAGCAGGGCCTGAAGTGGGTCTTTCGCCCCGGCGCCATCAGCTACGACTACGCGGAAATCGTGATCGAGATGGCGACAGCCCTCGACAAGCCGAAGACAATGGCGATCATCAACGAAAACACCGACTTCGGCATCTCCGTTGCGCGCGGCGCCAAGGCGGTAGCAGCCAAGAAAGGGATTCAGATTGTCTTTGAAGAAGCTTATTACAAAGGATCGCCCGACTATCGGGCGACGCTTTCAAAGATAAAGGCAACGAATCCCGATCTGGTTTTCATGGTTTCTTACGTGGCCGACGCAATCCTGCTGATGCGCCAATCGCGGGAAGTCGGTTTGCGTCCCAAGGCGTTCCTTGGCGCGGGAGCGGGATTCTCGGTCGCTCAGTTCGCGCAAGAGCAGGCCATCTCGAACTATGTTTTTTCCAGTACGCAATGGACCCAGGACGCCAAGTGGCCGGGCGCCAAAGATTTCGGTAAAAGGTATGAGGCCAAGTTCGGCAAACAACCGACCTACCATGCAGCGGCAGCATATGAGGCCATGATGATCATGGCGGAAACCGCCGTAAAGGCAGGCGGAGACCGGGAAAAGCTCAGAGAGGCGCTGCGAGCCGGGAAATGGAACGGCATCTGGGGTGAGGTGAAATTTGCCGATTACGACAACTTTACCAACCAGAATAAACACCAGATGCTGGTGGAGCAGATCCAGAACGGCAGGCACGAAACCGTCTATCCTCCGCAGCAGGCTGCTAAGAAGCCCATATATCCGTTCCCCGGATGGAAATGATCTTTAGGTTGGTTCACTGGTTGGCGCGGAGATGCCCAGCGGAATGACCGTTTTTTTTCAAGCGGTGCTCAGCGGAGTGCTGATCGGCGGCATCTACGCCCTGATCGGAATCGGCATGAGTATCATCTTCGGGGTAATGAGGATCATCAACTTCGCGCATGGCGATATCCTCATGCTTGGGATGTACCTCTCGTACTATCTCTTTGCTCTGGCCGGCATTGATCCTTTCGTTTCAGTTCTGATCATTATCCCAATAATGTTTGCGTTCGGAGCGCTTCTGCAAAAGGTCTTCATCAACCGTATGCTTGATGCCCTGCCGCAGAACCAGCTTCTCCTGACCATCGGACTGGGCCTCATCATGAGCAATGCGATGATGCTTGCCTTCACGTCCGACTACAAGATTCTTACCACTTCCTATTCCTCGGCAAGCGTGACGCTGGCTGGAATTTCTATTTCGGAGCCGCTGGCCATTTCATTCCTCATCACCGCCGGCATTACCGCTCTGCTCTACTGGTTCCTGACGAGAACGGATACGGGGCAGGCGATCAGGGCCACCGCCCAGGATGCGCAGGCGGCGCAGTTGATGGGAATCAACGTCAAGCGAATGGGAATGATTGCGTTCGGGATTGGGGGCGCGCTCGCCGCCACCGCCGGCGCCCTGATTTCCCCAACCTACTACATCTATCCCCAGGTCGGCAGTGCCTTCACCCTGAAAGCCTTTGTCATTACGGTGATGGGCGGAATGGGAAGCGTCGTCGGCGCCACTATCGGTGGCATCATCATTGGGGGTACGGAGTCGGTCAGCTCGGTATGTATCTCTTCCGGCTGGAAAGACGTTGTGGTTTTCGCCGTCTTCCTGCTGGTGCTCCTGTTCAAACCCGCCGGACTCATGGGCAAATCCAGAATGTAGCGAGTGTGGCAGCGGCGAATATGCTCAAAACAACTGTTACGCGCCGAAGGATGGGATCGCGGCTCTCTAACATCATTCTGCTGCTGACATTGGCTGCGCTTTTTTTCTTTCCCCGGTTTGTGGCGAGCCCTTATGCCTTCCACATCATGATTTTGCTGTTTCTCAGTACGATTGTGGGGACGAGCTGGAACATTATCGGCGGCTACACCGGTCAATACTCAATCGGCCATGCTGCCTATTTCGGTACCGGCGCGTATGTAACCATGGTCCTGATGAAAGACAAGCAGATCCCGCCATGGTTGGGTGTGTGGGCTGGAGTTGCACTGGTGATCATCATCGCACTTGTGATCGGCTCCATTTGTTTTCGTCTGCGCGGTCCCTACTTTGTCCTCGCTTCCATTGCAGTCGCCGAGATCATGCGCCTATCAGCGATGAACCTCAAGGAGCTGACCAACGGCGCCGAAGGCATCCTGGCGACAGAGCTTCCCGCCTTCAGAATCGGTGGAAGGGTGATCACCGATTTCGTAAGCAAGACCCCCTTCTACTACATCAGCCTGGTGCTTGCGATCGTGACCATCGTGGTCGCCTTCCTGGTACTCCACTCGAAGCTGGGATACTGCTTTCAGGCGATCCGTGAAGACCAGGATGCCGCTCACGCTCTCGGTATTAACCCAACTTTCTACAAGAACGCAGCCCTCGTCATTTCGGCGATCTTCACGGGAATTGCCGGAGGTTTCTACGCGATCTATGTCGGTTTCGTCGATCCGGCGACTGTGATGTCTCTCGACATTTCAGTGCAGATTGTTCTCGTCTGCATAATAGGCGGCATCGGGACAATCTACGGTCCCCTGATCGGCTCAATTCTGATCGTGCCAATCACGGAGGCTCTGCGGAGCAATCTGATTGCCGAGGCAATCTTCAAGACCGGGATGGTTTCCCAGGAATCGCATTTCGGCTCGTTCCTGAAGGAGAACCTGGCCCATGCCCATGCCCTCATCTACGGAATCCTGGTGGTGCTTGTCATTCTTTTCATGCCGGAGGGGGTGGTCGGCTTCCAGAGAAAACTGTGGAGCAAGTGGAACAAGGGGCTCGGGTGATGGCGATTCTGGAACTTAATCACGTGAGCAAGTCCTTCGGCGGTCTGGCCGCCAACTCCGACGTCTCGTTCAGGGTAGAGGAGGGCGCAATCATGGGGCTGATAGGCCCCAACGGAGCCGGAAAGACCACCCTTTTCAATTGCATCACTGGCTACTACTCGCCCACGCGGGGAGAGATCGTTTTCAGGGGACATCGCATCAATGGCTTGCAACCGGATAAGGTTTGCAAGCTGGGAATGGTTAGAACCTGGCAGAAAGTGCGCCCACTTACCAAGTTGTCAGTATTGGAGAACGTGATGATTGGGGCGCTGTGCCGCACTAACTCGGTGAAGGCCGCCCGAGAGCTAGCCGCGCGGCAGCTCGAACTGGTAAAGATGGAAAACCGCGCCGATTTCCTCGCGGGCGGCCTCCCAATCGGCGAGCGGAAAAAACTGGAAATGGCCCGCGTCCTCGCCACCGACCCGCAATTGCTGCTGCTCGACGAAGTTATGGGGGGGCTTAACCCCACCGAAAGCGACGACATCATCCAGTTGATTCTCGCCATCAAGGAACGTGGAATCACCCAAGTGGTCATTGAGCACGACATGAAGGCGATCATGCGAGTTTCGGATCGCGTGGTCGTGCTGAACTCCGGAGAAAAGCTCGCCGAGGGAACTCCCGTGGATGTGGTCAACAATCAACTGGTGATTGACGCCTACCTCGGCAAAGCCATTCCCGATGGCACTGTCTGAAGACGCGGAACCAATGGCGGGACCATGCTCAAAATCGCAGGACTAAATTTCAGCTACGACGACTTCAAGGTACTCTGGGATCTCAATCTGGAGGTGAACGAAGGCGAAATCGTTACCGTTGTGGGGCCGAATGGCGCAGGCAAATCCACGATGCTCAAGAACATCTCCCGGCTGGTGAAACCGTCGTCCGGCTCGATCATTTTCAGCGGTGTCGATCTGACGGGCTTGGAATCGCATGAGGTGGCGGCGCAGGGCGTCATCCAGGTCCCGGAGGGCCGCAGGATCTTTCCGGAAATGACGGTATTGGAGAATCTACGGATGGGGTCCTATCTCAAGAGCCTCCGCCAGGACCGGGAAGCAAAACTCAAGCGGGTATTCAGTCTCTTCCCGCGTCTCAAAGAGAGGCAGAAGCAACTGGGAGGGACGATGTCCGGGGGAGAGCAGCAGATGCTCGCCATCGCTCGAGGCTTGATGGCTGAACCCCGGCTTCTGCTTCTGGACGAGCCCTCGCTTGGCCTCTCCCCGCTGTTGGTGGACAGCATCTTCAAGACGATTGCTGAAGTCAATCGACAGGGTGTGACCATTCTCCTGGTCGAGCAGAACGTATACCAGGCACTCCACGTGTCAAATCGGGCCTACGTTCTGGAAAATGGCCGCATCGTGATGACCGGCACCGGCAAAGATCTCCTCAGCGACCAGCATGTAAAGAAGGCTTTCCTGGGGATATAGTTTCGGCTCGCGCTCCCCGCTCAGAAAACCTCGCAGCCCGGCAATCCGCAGGAGATCAGATGATCACTCGGGAAATTGGTCATGATCTCGCAACCATCCCGGGTCACAACCACCTGCTCTTCGATCCTCGCCGCGCCGGAGCCATCGGCCGCGCCGCACCAGGTCTCCAGGGCAAAGACCATGTTCTCCTTGATCACCGTCGGATAATCCAAACAGAAGCGCCGCGAGAAGATGGGACGCTCCCATTGTCCCAGGCCCAGTCCGTGGCCGTACTGGAGAAGGTAGGCCTCATCCTCATCGCGATAGCCGAACTCACTCGCCTCCGGCCACACCTGGCAGACTTCGCCGGTGGTGACGCCGGGCCTGATGGCGTCAATCGCGTCCGATAGCCACTTGGACGCGTTCTCGTAGGCTTCGATCTGGCACGGGTTCGCCTTGCCGCAGACGAACGTGCGGTAATAGCAGGTCTGGTAGCCCATGTAGGCGTGCATGAGGTCGAGGTAAACGATGTCTCCAGGCTGGATGATGCGGTCGGAGAAGGTGTGGCAATGCGGTTTTCCGCGGGCTCCGGAAACCGAATTGACGCATTGCACACGCTCCGAGCCGTGCTTGTAGAGATTGTAGTTGGCGATTGCCACCAGCTCGTTTTCACGAACGCCGGGTTTGATTGCCTTCGCCAGTTCCACGTAGGTCGCGTCCACCATGCCGGCGGCCTTTTTCAGCAGTTCAATTTCGTCGGGAGTTTTGATCTCGCGGGCATCCAGCATCGCCTGCTGGCCGTCAACAACCGCAAGGCCTTCGTTCTCCAGCGCCCGCAGCATGGTGATTTCCATGTGGTCGACGCCGAGCGGCTCCTTTTCCACACCGTAGTCGGTCAGCACCCGCCTGATCTGCTTGGCAAATCTCTTTTGCACGTTCAGTTCCGGAGGGATTGCGCCCATCATGTTGCTGATGGGTGCTTCCATGCGGTCTTCGATCCAGGGGCTGCTGATCCGCTTCGCCGGCGGAGCGGGGTCGAACAGGAATGGTTTGCCTTCGCGAGGGCAGATGGCATAGCGATTCATCTTGTCCCGGCACCATTCACCGATGTGGGTTCCGGTGATGTAGCGTACGTTGTCCATGTCCATGGCGAGAACCGCCCCGAGTGCTCTGGCGTTGATTGCCGCTTGTGCTTTTTCGAAACGCTCTCTGCGGAGGCGAACGAAATCGACGTTGGTTTCCCAGTCGGTGGCCATGGTGCCCCATGCCGCTCTGGTGTGTGGTCGGTTGTATTTCACGTTTGATCTCCTGATTCTGGTGAATCCATCTTTTCGCTGGAAAGACCGCCGGCCGGGGCGGCAGAGCAACGCTTGCTCCGCCACTCTCGGCCTGCACGCCTCAATGGACGAAGTCGCTCCACTTCGGGCAGGAGCGCTGGGCTACCGGCACATCCCAGGGCTGGTAGTTGGTCTTGTCGACAACAACCGCCGGAATGCCGATCTCTTTCGGCACCGGCTGGTGCTGCAGCGCGCGCACTGCCGCCATGGTGGCGAGGCAGCCCATCTTGAAGCCGTTGAAGTCGCCCGAAGCCAGCATCGTTCCTCTCTTGATGGCGTCGATTGCCTCGGGAGTCGCATTGATGCCGACCGCGAGCGCCTTGCGGTGTGCACCGCTGAGTGCCTCGAGCGCGCCCAGCGCCATGGCGTCGTTGGCAGCGAGCACGCCGTCGATCTGCGGGTAAGTCTGAATCAGGTTCTCCATTACATTCAGCGCCTGCAGCCGCACATAGTTGCCTGGCTGCGAGGCCAACAGCTTCACGTTAGGGAACTCCTTGAGTGCGTCCCGGAAGCCCGCCACCCGCATTTGGCTGGTTTCAGAGCCCTTGGTGCCCTCGATGATGACGACGTTGCCCTTGCCTCCCATTGCCTTGAGCAGAGCCACACCGGTTGCATGCGCGAGGGTGCGGTCGTCGGAGCCAACGAAGGTCACGAAATTGCCCGTCGCACTCTTGTCAACCGCGTTGACGATCGGAATATTGGCCGCGTTGACCTTGGCCACCGCCGGGCCGAGCGCCTTCATGTCCACGGGGACGAACACCATGGCGGCCGGTTTGGAAACGATGGCATTCTCCACCTCGCTCATCTGTTCGCCGATATCGTCGGGCTTGGTGGGGGTGTAGTGGACGATGTTCAGCTTCAGTTGCTTGCCGGCGACATTGGCTCCGACGCGGAACGCCTCCCAGAAGGGATTGACCAGGTTCTTGCTAAAGACGGCAACCTTCTCGCCGTCGGCGTGCGCGGCAGGCAATGCGAATGCGAAAAACAGTGCGACGACAATCGCAAGGGCAAGGCGGGAATTACGGTGCATGTTTCCTCCTAGAACTAGTGATAGTAACGGATCGAAGGGGCGGCGGCCCGGCAGCCTCTGAAGACAGGGCTGAGTGCGCGGCTCTCATGCCCGGCGCTCCGAATGACGGCGGGTCACCGTGTCAATGAGCAAAGCGATTAGCACGATCGCACCGGTGGCGAACGGCTGCCAGTTGGCGTCGATGCTCAACAGGTTCATGCCGTTGAGTACCAGGGTTAACAAGAGCGCGCCGACCACGGTTCCGAACAGACTGCCGATGCCGCCAAAAAGGGAGGTGCCGCCGATCAACACCGCCGCGATGGCGGGCAACAGCAACGGCTCGCCGATTCCGGCCTCGGCCGAGTTTACGCGCGCCAGATAGACGATTGCGGCCAGGCCGGCCATGGCGCCACTGATGGTGTAAACCGCCATCAAGCGGCGGCGCACCGGAATACCCGAAAGGCGCGCCGCCACCGCATTGGCGCCGATGGTGAAGATGTCCTGGCCGAAGGTGGTGCGTCGCGTGATGATGGTGCCGATGACAAGAAAGCCCACCATCGCATAGATCGGCACCGGCACGCCAAAAAGATAGCCTGTGCCGAGCGTGCGAAATCCGGCAGGAAAGCCGTAGATGGCGCCACCGCCCATGAAGTAATAGGTGAGCCCGCTGCACACCCAAAGCATGCCATAGGTCGCGATGAACGGCGGAATGCGCAGGCCCGCGACCATGGAACCGTTGCCGAATCCGATGAGAGCGCCGCAGCCGAGTGCAGTCAGGCTGCCCAGCACCGGGGATCCCGTCGCCTGCATCACCGCGGCGGCCACGCCCGCGGAGAGGCCAAGATTCGCGCCGACCGAAAGGTCGAGGCCCGCCGTCAGGATGACGAGCGTAAGCCCCGAGGCAATCAGGAACAGAAGGCTCGCCTGGCGCAGCACGTTGAGAATATTTCCCCATGACAGAAACGCCTTACTCAAAAAAGCGAGCACGATTGCGAGTAGCACTACCGCGGCAACGCGATAGAGAGCCTGAAGCACATCCGGCCCCCAGGCGTGCATGATCGCTTTCCGGCGCGGTGCGGCTGCGGTTGCGCTCATGACCGGCGCCCTCCCCAGCGGTCGAGCATCATGGTGGCGATCACCAGGATGCCGATCGAAACGCCCTGCAGCGAGGAGGGCACCATTAGAAGATCCAGTCCGTTGCGTAAAATTCCGATCACGAGCACGCCCAGCAGCGTACCCAAGAGCCAGCCCTCGCCTCGCTCGAACGAGGTGCCGCCCAGGGCGACGGCGGCGATGGCATCGAATTCCATGCCGATGGCGACCGTCGGATGGCCCGAGTTCATGCGCGCGGTCAGCAGCAGCGAGGCGACGCCGACGAACACTCCTCCCAGCGCGTAGATGCCGAAATGGTACCAGCGCGCATGCACACCCGAGAGCACAAGCGCCTCGCGGTTGCCGCCGATCGCGAAAACGTAGGTGCCGAAGCGCGTGTGATAGAGGAGGCCGTGCGCCACCAGATATGCCGCCGCCGCGATCAGGATCGGCACCGGTATGCCGAGCGGCCGCGCGGCGTAGAACGCCTCGAACCCGGCCGGCAGACCCACAACAACGTTGCCATCGGTGAGGACCTCGGCGATGCCTTGGGCCATGCCGAAGGTGCCAAGGGTAACGACGAAGGCGGGCATGCCGACCAGGCAAACCAGGACGCCGTTGATTGCACCGAAACCGACAGCCGCACCCAGCGCGGCCAGAAACGCCAGATAGACAGGGCCGCCCGCGACCAGCACCATCGCCAGCACTACGCCGCCCAGGCTGAGCACGGCACCCATCGAAATGTCGATCCCCTCGCTCAGGATGATCATGGTCTGCGGCAGAGCAATGATCAGCAGGATGGCCGACTGGAGCCCGATGTTGGTGATGTTAGGCAGGCTCAGGAACGCGGGCCGCACCGACGCGAAGCCGGCGATCAGCAAGATCATGACGAAGAGCACGCCCGGGACCGCGGCAAGTCGTCCCCGGAGGCCTATGCGCTGCGCTCTTGCGGCTGCTTCACTCACGGCTCACCGCCAGGCGCAGCAGCGCCTCTTCCGACAGCTCGGCGGCGGTCAGGTGGCCGGTAATACGCCCGTCGTACATGACGTAGGCGCGGTCGGCGACTTGGACAATTTCCGAAAATTCCGAGCTGATCAGCAGCACGGCAGCCCCCCGCTCGGCCAGGTCCTCGATCAGGCGGAAGATCTCTGCCTTGGCGCCGACGTCGATGCCGCGCGTCGGCTCGTCGAAGATGAAAAGGCGGCAGCCGGCTGAGAGCCACTTGCCGACCACGATCTTCTGCTGCGTACCGCCCGAAAGCACGCGCACCGGCCGCGCGAGCGAGGGAGTTGCGATCCGCAGGCTTTCGACCATGCGGTGCGCGGCTTCCTGGGCCGGACGCGGCCGCACCCAGCCCCGCGGAAACAGGCGCCACAATGCTGACATCAGGAGATTGTCCTGCACCGAGCGGATCAGGGCGAGCCCCTCCTCCTTGCGCTTTTCGGGAATGAGCGCGATGCCTTGCCGCACGCACTTGTTCGGAGTGTCCTGGACCGGCTTGCCGAATACGCGCGTCTCGCCCGCGCTCACGGGATCGGCGCCGAAGATGGCGCGCGCAACCTCGGTACGCCCGGCTCCGACCAGCCCTGCCAGCCCGACGATCTCGTGGGCTCGGACGGTTAAGTCGATGTTCTCAAGTCCGCTCGGGGTATAAAGTCCACGGATCTCAAGCGCCGCTTCGCCCGGCTCGAAGCGCACGCGGCGTTCGAATACCGCCTTCACCGGCCGCCCCACCATCATGCGCACCAAGTCATCGGTGGAGGTCTCGCCAGGCATGAGCTCCGCGACCTTGTGGCCGTCACGCAACACCGTTATGCGATCGCCAAGCGCCATCACTTCCGCCAGGCGGTGAGTGATGTAAACAATCGCTACCCCCTCGTCGCGCAGACGCCGCACGATACGAAAGAGGTGTTCGCACTCGCGGTCGGAAAGAGCCGCGGTCGGCTCATCCATTACCAGGATGCGCGCGTTTTGGGAAAGCGCCTTGGCGATCTCGACGAGTTGCTGCGCAGCCACGCCCAGACGATGGACCGGTGTTGCGGGATCGAGGTCGATGCCGAGGCTGTCGAGAAGTGCTCGCGCCTCACGCGCGGCGCGCCGGCGGTCAACCGTACCCGGAATCGGCCCGCGGAACTCGCGCCCCAGAAAGATGTTCTCGGCGGCGCTGAGAAACGGAACCAGCGAGAATTCCTGGAAGATTACTGCGATGCCGAGTCGGCGGGCGGCGGCCGGGGTCGCGACGGTGACAGGCTGGCCTTTGAAGCGGATCACGCCTTCGTCCGCGCGGTGCGCGCCATAGAGGATTTTCATCAGCGTCGATTTGCCGGCCCCGTTCTCGCCGACCAGCATATGGACTTCGCTGGCACGCACTGCCAGCGAAACGCCTTCGAGCGCGCGCACGCCCGGAAAGCGCTTGCTGATGCCCTCAAGTTCGAGAAGCGGGATGGACGGCCCGGCGTCAGCTATCGGCGCGGCCTGACCAGCAACTGTCTCCGGGCGTGCCATTCTCCTCCCTTAACCCAGGCAGCCGCACCACATGGCTGGAACCCAATTCCGCATATCATAATTTTTCCGCGGCGATGGTTGATCAACGAAGCGAGAGGACACCGCAGGTTCACTTAGTTGTAGTTCGGTTCGCCCCAAACAGATAGTAATGCTACATTAACTCATCCTAACACCAGAGTGCGAAGCTTTACAGAAGCCGGGCGACCTGCGACACAAGCGGCGCAATTGATCCAGTGCCGATTGACGATCTTTCAATGTGAGCAACGTCCGGGAGTCTTCGCGCTGTTCGCTGCGGTACAATTCATCGTTACAACAACTCTAACCCTGTATTTTGTGGTCTTCTTGCGACGCGGTGCGACGGGGATGCTGACGGCCCGAGCTCTAGGCGCGACTGGAGCGCTGGTTGTTGCATGCGTGGTTTCGCCACAATCCTTGCGCTCTCGATGGCAGTGGAAGTTTGTCCGCGAAGCATTGCGGATAGCACTCCCGCTTGTTCCTCATGGGCTGATGGCAACGGGGCTTGTGGCTGCGGACCGGTTTATCTTGCAACGCTACCGCCCGATGAGCGAAGTGGGCTTGTACTCACTGGCGTACAGCTTTGGAATGGTGATGGCTCTGTTTACGAACGCGCTGTGGCAAGCATGGTCGACTCTCTTTCTCAATCTGCTGCGGAACGGCAAGCACGGACGAAGCATGGCAGCGCACATCTGCGGCAGGGTTGTGTTGATTCTGGCGGCAATCGCCTCGGCCGGCGAGCTGATGTCGCAGAACATTGTTCGCGTGTGCCTTGATCCGCACTATTGGGAGGCCGGCAGAGTGGCACCCATTATCATTGGAGCCTATTTGTGCCACGCTCTGTTTCTGTTGCTTCAGCTTTTCGCACTACAAGCTAAACGCACTAGTTGGATATGGGCCGTGAGTTCGATCGCGTTGACGATCAACATCGCCTTAAACTTCGCATTCGCACCGATATGGGGTATGTACGGTGCGGCATATGCCACGTTGATTGCGTATGGTAGTGGGCTTCGGTTGCGCAAGTTACAAGTGTGATTCTTGCTTAGGTAATGCCCTATTTGATCTTTGGCCACCCGTCATGACGGAAGCCGAAATTTCGGTCGAGAAATGAGAAAACCCCAGCCTGAAAGCTGAGGTTCCTTGCTGGGCTCGAAGAGGGTTACGGAATTTGGAATAAAAAATCAAAAGAGCAAATCGAGCCCAGCAACAAATACACTTTGCTCCAGTAGACTTCGATTGCGCAAGTTACGCAGGTAATGCCCGTCTACGGAATGTTAGGGCTCCTGGCTTGTGACTTACAATCAGGCTGCGCCGCAGGCCCCGCTGGAGCTGTCCTCGGTAGCGGGAGTCGCTTTCTGATCGTTGGCAGCGGGAGCTGTTTGCTGATTGTTTTTCTCTGGAGCGATCATCTGCTGGTCTGTGACCGGGCCTGATCCGGAATAGCCAAGTCTGGCAATCAAAGCTTGCAAGCCAGCCCGGTCCGTTTCCGCCATATTCACGAACTTCAATCGCATTCCCAGCCCAGGATGAGAGGTCAGAACCTCCGCTTCCGTGCGAATTTCAGTTCCATGAACCTTGAGAGTCAGAAATAGTCTGTCGTGAACATTTAGCGGCGTCACCATTGCGACATAACACCCATTCAAACTGAGGTCAGCCACAGGGCCGCGCACCACATACTTGGTCCCCGGCTTGAAGCCTGGCTCGTTGGAGACCGGCTCGGTCGGTTGGTTCGTGAAATTGCAAAATGCGTCGCCGGGTATGTAAGGAATTGCACGTCTCCAAAGATTGTTCCACCCGCCGATTACTTGCAGACCAACATGGCCTTGTGACTTGGACCCCATCTTTCCGGTCCACATGACCTGAGCCGGCACACTCTTATCGCCATACCTTACACTGATCACGGCACCACACAGAACGGTCTGCATGAGACCTTCGATACGGACTCCATTCACCGTCAAGTCGACTGTCTTACAGGCTTGTTCAAACAACCCGCCGTCAGCATTCTCCCCAGAGATGCGAACTGGAAGAGCAAGCCGCAGCCGCATCTCTTTCCGCATTCCCATGGAGCGGAGATTGATCCAATTGACCTGCATACGCAAGTTACAGCGGTAACGATTACCGGGGGCGGAGGTTCACACCGAAACCCGTCCCAATTACAGCGGTAACGATTACCGGGGCCGGAGATTCACACCGAAACTCGTCACCAACTCGTCACCAAAACTCGTCAAAAAGGGCCGTTTTGGTGACGACTTCTAAGCGGAAAAGCAAGGCAAATTAAGGGGTTAGGTCGATGACCTCATTTTTGACACGGTAGAGGTCTCCCGGAAATCCGACCAACGAGCCGATACGGAAACTTGGGTCCGATTTGGGTCCATTGGGTGCCGAAAACCATGCAATTGGACCTAGACGCAGAGCCAGCCTAAGCGGGACAACAACTTAGCAAACCGGTTGTTGGTTCGGGATCAGGTGCTCTGCCCAGAGCTGCCCATTGAGAATCAATAGGTTCCAAACCTCATGTTGTTGAACTTTGTGGAGTCTTGAGGAATGGACTGCGCCTTCATCGGAGGTGACAAAGCACTTGAGACTCTTGGAGGTTGCCAGCGGTGCGAGAGGTGCGCACTCTATCTGGGCACACCGAACAGGTAAAGCCTAGGCAGTTCCTTGCTGACACTCCATCTCATTCTGACACTTCCATGTTTTTTTTCTTGTTGCTACAAATGCAGATCGCCGATAGACTACACGCCAATTTTATTCAAGGGGATCCCCTGAGAAGTTAGCGCCAAGCGCTCGAGGATTGGGAAGCATTCAAGCGAGCCAGGAGGTTTGCAGCATGGATGAAAAAGAAAAAGTAAAAGAGCAGGAGGAGTCGAGCCAGGAAACTTTTACGCGGCGCAAGGCGATAAAGCGAATTGCTGGAGCATTGGCCGTCGCCGCCGCCGGCACCAAGCTGGCGGGCACCAGACCTCTCGCCGCCTTTCCTCTTTACGCTGTGCGGTATAGTGAACACTACACTCAATACAGGTCAACTACGGATTCCCGGTCCCGTGGATCGGAATATAGTGAACACTACAGTGAATACAGGTCGACGGCGTCCGGTGGCGAAGGTACCTACAAGAGCGGATCGAACCCTTAACCTGCACTCCAGCAAGAGTCGTTAGCGCAGGCGCGTACGAAACGAGGGGTGTTTGGAATTGGCGTTTGGCTTGCCCGCCGTCGGCGGGTCTTAGGAAGTGACCAGGTGGCGGTGCGACCCAAGCCGCGCGAAATTCATGTCTCGATCCGTTTGGAGGAAGTTTCCCCTGCGGAAGCGGGCAAAGCCATTGGCGTGCTGCTGCGTAAAAATCTCTCCGCTCAACTGACCGCCTGCACCACGGAAAGAGCCAATGGAACTCAAATTTCGCGCCGGGCGGAATCCGTGCTTCGCCAGCTTCTGGACCGGCCGTTACCGTTTCGCCCTGCGCGTCCGGTTGCAGCGACGCACCGGAGAATAACGCTCGATGACGTACAGGTTTCCAGGCTCGCCGCGGAGTGGGCCGGCGGCAAAACGCGCGAGTATGTAGCCGTGGTTCCCCACCTGTTCTACCTGCCATTGTTACGCATGTTCATGAACAACATCGAGCGCCAGGCGCCGGAGGTCAGGAAGCGCCTATGCTTCTTCTTCGATTACGGGCCGCTCGACGGCATGCATGAGGTCATGCGGCGGTGCTATTTTGGCGAGCGCGCCAAGGTACTCAAGTACCTGGAGAAAATGCGGCTGCCGCACATCGATTGCGGCCACCAACTCCTCCTGGAGAATCTGATCTCGCTGGCCTGTTACATAATTCCCGCCAGGTATCTGGTCTTCATGGACGACGATTATTTCCTCCGCGACGAGACCACCCTCGAAAAGCTATTGGAACCGTTGCGGCGCGGTTACGCGCTTTCCGGGGTCTTTGTGGAGCAGATACGGCGGATTCATACCTGCCTGTTCGCCATCCGGCCGGAGTGCCTGCGCGACCGGCTGGCGCTATTCGACAATGGCGAGAACTTGTATGGGGAGGACCTGCGAAGTACCGGATCCATCACTTATCAGCTTCTGGCCAAACGCAAGAAGGGCGTCTTTCATGTGGCCGATTCCCGTGATGGCGACCCGCGCCTGGGCCGCCACCTGGGTCATTGTGCGGGGGAATTGTGGGGCGACATGCCAGTGATCCTGCGCGCGGTTCTTCCCTTCGGAACACTGCCGAAGGGCTTGGGCGGAGTCAAGCTGGATGTGGGGGTCTTGATGGAAAGCCTGGCCGCAGCCTTCCGCGTGCGCCGGCAGGCGTGCGATTACGAGAACATCCCCAATGAGCTGCGCTATAACGCAGGGCAGGATTTTCCAGCCTACTTCGAGAAGATTTACAACAACTATCACTGGCTCGTGGCACAACCCGCTGGGTGCTGAAGCGGCGCTGTAAAAGGCATTATGGCAAACATACTCCTGACTTCGGTGTGCAATCGTTCTTGTCCCTATTGCTTCGCGCAGCGGGAAATGGCGAGCGCTTCCACGGACAACCGCATGTCCTGGGAAAACCTGATCTACATTGCGGACTTTCTTGAGAGATCGGGAGAACGGCACGTTTCGCTGTTGGGTGGCGAGCCGACGCTTCACCCCGAGGTGGTGGACTTCATCCTGTATCTGGTTGCGCGCAACTTCGTTGTCACGGTATTCACCAACGGCATTCTGAGCCCGGCCCGGCTGCAGGAATTCAAAACACATTTCGCGGATGCCGAAGTGGAGCAGCTTAGCTTTGTCTGCAACCTGAACGATCCGGTCCTGACTCCCGCGTCACCGGGAGAGACAGAACGAATCAACACGTTTCTGTCCATCCTCGGCCCGTGGGTCACTCCCGGCTTCAACATCTACCGGACGGACTTCACGCTCGACTTCCTGTTTGAGTGCATCAACCGCTACGGCCTGCGGCGGCACTTGCGCCTGGGTATAACCCATCCGATCCCCGGGAAAGGAAACCTCTTCATCCGGCCCCTAGAGATGCGCCAGGTCTGCCGGCGGCTCTATTCCTACCGGGAGAAGTTCGACGCATTCCGCGTAAAGCCTGGACTCGATTGCGGTTTTCCCATCTGCCAGTTCAGCGATGAAGAGCTGGGCTGGCTGCGCCGACTAGGACTCTCGCAATTCAGTTGCAGCGCGGCCATCGACATCACCCCGGACATGAGCGTTTACCATTGCTTCCCCTTGAGCAATTACCGGAGGAAGTCGCTTTTCGAATTTGATTCGATGGCTCAGATCCACGAGCATTTTGTCCGGATCAAAGACCAGATCAAAGTCGAGATCGCGGGAATTTACCCGGAATGCGACGGCTGCAACTATCAGGAAGATGGCATCTGCGGCGGAGGTGGATTATGCCAAGTGCTCCTCCGCTTTGTGGACGAAGCTTCCGTCAGGTTACCCGAGATTGAACATGAGCTTGCCAAGAATCGTTTGTCCACATAACCAGCACCTGCTGCGGAGCTTCAGCGGGCAGTCAGTGGCCGTGCGCGTGGACCACTGGGAGAAAGCCGCCGAGGCCGCTGACGACGTGTGCAGCTCGGGCAATGAACTGTTCTGCGTAATCGTCGACACTACGGCACCGCTGGACGAGATCGTTCTGCCGGACGATTGGAAGCAAATCCCGTTGGCGATAATGGTTCCCACCATTGGCAAATTCCGCAACTTGACGGCAAAGCTCAAAGCCTGGCGGGATTTTAATTTGCGCGTCTTTCTTGGCTGCGATGATGCCAGCAACCGCGCCGCCCTTCGCATACTGTCTTCCCTGGGGATCCAGACTTGCGCTGTCTTCGGAAGCGGCAAAGACGATTGGGAAGCGCTGAGCGACTTGATGACCTATGCAGTGCTTGGGCAACTTCCCCACGCCAGCATCGACCCCTTCTCTTTTATCGCCACTAATTATCAGCCCACCGCCTGGGTTGACTGGGGCGCGCTTTACTTCGACGACCCGAAGCACTTTCTCCACCTCGACGACCAGGGACGGGTTGCGCTCTCGCGCGCGGCGCGGGAGCGGGGGGATTTCGTGGCGCAGAGCCTGGCGGAATGTGGTGCAGCCGCCGAGCTTCCCGCCATTAAGCATCGGAAGCGAACCTTTATGCAGTACTTCCTGGACAATCATGCCTGTTCCTTCTGTCCGGGTTGGAAATTGTGCCTGGGCAGGTTCTCGGCGTCTGTTCCGCAGGACAACGGCTGTTCGGGATTTTTCCTCGAGATGATTGACGTCAGCAGGCAATTCAAGCGTCTGAATGTCATGCCGCAGGACAAACAAGTATGGCGACCGTAATCCTCGAGCCCACCGCTGAGTGTAACTCCCGCTGCGTCTATTGTGACGGCGTGCGTGAGGGAAAACGATCCTCGGCCCGCATGCCGATGGAGCTGTTGGAAGTGCTTTTCTCCCGCATTAACGAGTTTCTGCTGGCGCGCCCGGATGAGAATATGGAGGTCGTCTGGCACGGAGGAGAGCCGCTGCTGCTCGGCCCGAAATACTTCAGGGACGCGCTGCGGTTGCAAGAGAAGCACTGCGCCCAGACCCGCACGCGCATCCGGCACTGCATCCAAAGCAACCTCACCCTGCTGACGCGGGAATTCCTTGGTCCATTGAAGGAACTGGGAATCACCGGTTTCGGGTCCAGCTACGAAATGGTTCCGGACGTGCGGGGACTTGGCCCCCGCCGCGATTCGGCCGATTATAACCGCCGTTTTCTGGACGCCGTCTGCCTGCTGGAGGAAGAAGGCTTCACCTGGGGCGTGATTTATGTGGTCACCAAGCTCTCATTGGCGCGGCCTTTGGAAATCTTCCAGCATCTTGCGAACTTGAGCAAGGGCGCCTTCGGTTTTAACCCGGTCCTTCTCTATGGTCGCGATCTCGATTACCTGCGGGTTACTGCCGAGGAGTACGCCGATTTTTTGGGAGCCATCCTTCCCACGTGGTGGCGGCAGCGGGAGGAATTATCGCAGGTGCATCCCTTCGACTGGCTGGTAGGCGGTTTTCTGAAAGAAAACACAAGTCTGACGTGTTGCGACTCCGGCATCTGCGCCCGCACCCATTTCAGCGTGTTGCCCGACGGAACGATCTCTCACTGTGGCCGTGCGTCTGACTGGGACCTGTTGGACTACGGCTCTATTCTGAATACATCCCTGGCGGAGGTCTTCGACGATCCTCAGAGAGCGGTGTTGATGCAGCGCAATACCGTTCTTCCCGAGGGAGAGTGCAAGGACTGCCGCTTCTGGGAGATCTGTCACGGCGGATGCCCGCTGGACGCTTGGTCCTGGGCCGGCTCCTTCCTGCACAAGAGTGAGTGGTGCATGGAGAAGAAGCTGTTCATCGAAAAATATCTGGAGCCCCTGTTGGAGCGCGAAAAGAAAAGCGGCAATGGTTCAAACGGGGCAGGCGCATGTCTGCCGGAAAAGCCGGAGCCGGCGGAGATTCGCACGGTCGAAAGGGCGGTGGCCGGCAGCGATGACGGCGCTGTGACATGGATCGATCCCTACGGAGGCTTAGGCGATGCGTTAATGCTTTCCGGCGTTCTGAAGCAGGTCAATGACCGAGACCCCTCGCGGAAGTTCAATCTGGTGGACCGCACCAAGTATCGGGCGATCCTTGAGGGCCATCCCGCCATCGCCTGCATCGGCCATCCTCCCGCCGGAGCCAAGCTGCTGCGGACCGACTACTGGGCTAGCCATCTTTTTCAGGTGGAGCATCATCGGGCTTATCAGGTGCTCGCCGGCTTGTTTGGGCTGGAAACACCGGTCGAGGAGCGGCTATACGCGCCCTTTGAACTGCGCGAAGATTCCCTGTTGACCGGCGCCATTCCGTGGAAAAAGCTAAATGTTCTGATCTCGCACAGCTCCGCCTCTCCCAGGAAGGAGATGTCCCTTCAGATTTGGGAGCGGCTGCTGGAATTGCTGGATCGGGAAGGCGTGTTGGCGGTGCAAGCCACAAGGTTGCAAGACCGCTATATCCGAGGCGCATTCAGTTTGCTTGGCCTGGCTGGGCCCAGGCAGGTAATCTCGATGATGAAGCGCTTCGACGCGGTGATCACATCAGACAGCTTCCTGATGCACGCGGCGCATCTTTGCGGCATTCAAGCGCTGGTGTTATGGGGGCCGACCGACCATCGGACTTATGGTTATCCGGAGCAGATACACTTTCAAGCCAAGCTCGCTTGCGACTACCCTGCGGGCTGCATCGGGCCCGAACATCCCGAGTTTTATGCCAGCAAATGTCCACAAGGCGCTGCCCATTGCATGAACTCGTTCTCGGCGGAAACAATTTGCGCCGCCGTTATGGACCTGTTGGCAAGCAATCGTGCAATGAGGAGTGGCGAGGACGTTTGGCTTCTAGCCGATCTGCGCGATAACGCTTATAAGAAATTTTGATTGGACGCCGAAATCCGGCGAATCATACCCTGCCCTCCATCCGGCGCTTTCCGGTCAGCGATGTTGTGTGCCTCGGGCCGCCCTGAAAATACCAGCACGAAGCGCAGGTCTCTATCGGCAAAGAATCGCAAGGTCCGGAACCAGCGGCTTGTGAGAAAATACGCGACGAGCGAAAATAGCGCCCCCTCCATACTCTGGGGGACATCGATGCTAACCGTAAGGAAGAGGGTAAGAAATGTTCAAGTTTATGAAGTTGATGATGCAGCTAGCTCTGGGATTCTGCCTCAGTGTCTGCGTCTATGCGCAGCAGGAAGTCAAGATCGGGGTAATCTATTCACTGACCGGTCCCGGAGCCTCGACCGGCGCTGAGATGAAAAATGCCGTCGAATTGGCGGCCGACATCATAAACAACGGCGCAAAGAACATCCCCAACTTGCCGTTCTCTCGTGGCGGGGGCTTGCCCGGGCTCAAAGGCGCAAAGATCAAACTGGTGTTCGCCGATCACCAGAGTAACCCACAAGTTGGCGCCACCGAGGCCGAGCGCTTGATCACGCAGGAAAAGGTGGTGGCCATCATTGGTTGCTACGTGAGCAATGTGACGGCCACGGCCAGCCAGGTGGCGGAGCGCAACCAGATCCCATTCTTGAATCCGGACTCCTCCTCCGCGAACCTGACGCAACGCGGATTCAAATGGTTCTTTCGCATCTCGCCGCACGATGGCTTGTTTGTTGAGAACTCCTTCCAATTCCTGAAAGATCTGGAGAAGAAGAAAAACATAAAGGTCAAGCAGATTGGCCTGCTCAGCGAAAACACTTTGTGGGGCAGTGAAACCTCCAAGCTGGAGAACAAGCTGGGTCCGGAAAAGGGATACACTATCGTCAAATCAGTCAGCTATCCGCCGAAAAGCACGCAGCTGACTTCCGAAGTGCAATCGCTGAAGGCCGCCAATCCGCAACTGATCATGCAGGCTTCGTACGTGGGCGATGCCATCCTTTCGATGAAAACTTACAAGGATCTCGGGTTCTTGCCAGAGATGATCCTGGCGAATGATGCCGGCTTCACCGACAGCGAATACACCAAGACGTTGGGCAAGGATGGAGACTATATCCTCTCACGCGAGGTCTGGGCGATCGATCTGGCCGACCGGAATCCGCTGATCAAGCAGGTCAACGACCTCTTTTATAGCCGCTACAATATCGTGTTTAATGGCAACTCCGCGCGCGCTTTCACCGGACTGATGGTGATGGCCGATGTGCTGAACCGCGCTGGTTCCACCGACCCCAACAGCATCCGCAAAGCCATGGCGGAAACCAACATTCCCGGAAACAAATTGATCATGCCGTGGAAAGGCGTCAAGTTCGATCAGACCGGGCAGAACACTTTAGGCTCCGGGATCGTCGTGCAGATCATCGGCGGGAAATACTACACCGTGTGGCCGTTCGACCAGGCCTCGCGCGATGTAGTGTGGCCCATGCCCAAATGGAATCAGCGCCAATAAAGGCTAGCGGCTTCGGGCCACGGTCAAATCGCGGTCCGCGCCGCGCAGCAAAACGTGCCCGGAATTCGGAAGCCAGGAGTGTAATTTGTCTTCGGAAATCCTGCTCCAAAGCCTCGTATCGGGGATTCTGATCGGGCTGATCTATGCGCTCGTTGCGGTTGGCCTGACGCTCATCTTTGGCGTTATGGATATCGTCAATTTTGCGCATGGCGAATTCCTGATGTTCGGCATGTATTCCGCCTTCTGGCTGTTTGCCTTGTACTCGCTGGATCCCATTTATACGTTGCCGCTGACCATGATTCTGTTATTCGGACTTGGGGCGCTGGTTTACCAGCTCGTAATCCGCCGTATCGCTGAGGCGCCGATGCTCTCTCAGATTTTCACGACATTCGGCCTGATGATCCTTTTCCGCGGCATTGCGCAATTTCTGTGGAAGCCCGACTTCCGTACGGTCAGCAAGTCGGTTGTCGACGGGAACATCTCATTCGGCGGCATACAGGTTGGCACGCCTCAGCTCGTCGCTGGCATCGGCGCGGTGCTGATTACGGCAGCCATCTACCTCTTCTTGACGAAGACCAGGACCGGGGCCGCGCTGGAGGCAACTGCGGCTGATAAGGATGCGGCCAGGCTGATAGGCATCGACTCGCGCCAGATGTTCATGCTGGCCTGGGGCCTGGGAGCGGCCTGTGCGGGGATAGCGGGTGCGCTGATGGCGACCTTTTTCCCGATCTTTCCCGAAGTCGGCGCCAACTTCATCCTGATCGCATTCGTAGTGGTCAACCTGGGTGGCTTCGGAAGTGTAACTGGTGCGCTGTGCGCCGGTGTGCTGGTGGGTGTGATCGAGGTAATGGGCGGGCTTTTGGTCGGGCCGCAGTTCAAAATGGCAATCGTGCTTCTGCTATTTCTGCTGGTGCTGATGATACGTCCGCAAGGTCTGATGGGCAAAGCGGCGAGTTAGTAAAAAGCCCTGGGAACACAAATGTCTGCCACCTCCGAAACAATCGCGAACCCTGATCACGCCAGCCCCAGGAAGGCCATAGCGCTCAGAGTGGCCGGAAGCGTGCTCGGAGCGGTCATACTGCTGCTGTTGCCGGTGTTCGTCAAGAACTCATTACACCTGAATTTGCTCATACTGATCTTGATGGCGGCTCAGATGGGCGTGTCCTGGAACATCATAGGCGGTTATGCCGGGCAGATTTCGCTCGGCCATGCGGCATTCTTCGGAGTTGGAGCCTACACTTCGACCATTCTGTTCATCAACTTCGGCGTCAATCCCTGGATCGGCATGCTCGTCGGCGGAGCGGCAGCAGCCATGGTTAGCCTGCCGGTCGGGTTCTCGTGCTTTCGTCTCAAGGGACACTACTTTGCGATGGCAACCATCGCCGTTGTGGAGATCATTCAGGTGGTGTTCAGCAACTGGGAGTACGCCGGCAGCGCGGTAGGTCTTTATCTTCCGATGGAGAAGCAGGGATGGAGTGTGATGATCTTCTCGTCGAAGGTGCCATATTACTACCTGGCGCTGGCCCTGTTAACGTTGACCCTGGGGGTCAACCTTTTGATCTCGAAAAGTTTTCTCGGCTACTACTTCCGGGCCATTAAAGATGAGCCGGATGCCGCGCGCAGCTTAGGGGTGAGTCTCACAAAGTACAAGCGGACCGCATTGCTGGTCAGCAGCTTTCTGACGGCGCTGGGCGGCAGCCTGTATGCGCAGAAGGAACTCTACATTGATCCCGGCTCGGTATTGACGACGGCGCTGTCGATCAAAATGGCATTGGTGGCAATCCTCGGCGGGGTGGGCACTCTCATCGGCCCGGTCGTTGGCGCGACGGTGCTGACCTCGATTGAGGAAATCACCAGAATGCTGTTCGGGGGCACCGGCCGCGGAACCGATCAGATCATTTATGGGTTGCTGATCGTTTCGGTCGCGGTGTTTTATCCGGCAGGCATCGTTGGCTGGTTTCTAGATCTCGCCCGGCGTCGCAAAGCGCGGCAATCCCGCCCGGGGAAGGAGTAGCCGATGGACCTGTTGCGCGTGGAGAGCGTCAGCAAGAAATTCGGCGGCCTGGTCGCCAACAACGACGTGTCGTTCACCATGGGGGAACAGGAGATCGTCGGGCTCATCGGCCCCAATGGCGCAGGCAAGACCACCTTATTCAACTGCATCGCCGGCTACTACCCTCCCAGTGCCGGAGAAATATGGCTGCAGGACGTGAATATCTCCGGCATGTCTCCGGAACAATGCGCACGCGCCGGTGTCGGCCGCACCTTTCAGATTCCACGCACGTTTGCCAGCCTTACTGCGCAGGAAAATGTAATGGTGGGCGCATTGCTGAAAAACCACCGCGTGAAAGCAGCCAGGCAGCGCGCATCGGAGCTGTTGGCGTTCGTTAACCTGGGCCACCGCGGCGACAAGCCGGCCGGCAGCATGACCATCAGCGAGCAGAAGAGGCTCGCTGTCGCCCGCGCGCTGGCACTCGATCCGAAACTGTTGTTGATGGACGAAGTGATGGCTGGCCTGAACCCGTCTGAACTGAGGGAGGCGGTGGAGGTGGTCCTGAAGATTCGCGCCGGCGGCATCTCCTGCCTGATCGTGGAACATGTGCTGGAAGCCATTATGCCGATCGCCAACCGTATTGTCGTCCTTGACTATGGCAAGAAGATCGCGGACGGGCGCCCATCGGATGTCTCGAATGATCCGCACGTAATTGCCGCCTACCTTGGAGAATAACTCATGCTTCAAGTCCGCAATCTTCGCGTCAGCTATCACGGGATCGTTGCTGTATCGAAAGTGGATCTGGAGGTCCCCCGGGGGAAGATCGTGGCGCTGGTGGGCGGCAACGGCAATGGCAAATCGACGACCTTGCGCGCCATCGCTGGACTGAATGTTGCGGAACAAGGCGAGATCATCTTCAAAGGCCAGCCGATTCATAACATGCCCGCCCACAAGCGCGTAGGCCTCGGGCTCTCGCTGGTTCCGGAGGGCCGCCGCCTGTTTTCGAAGTTGACCGTGAAGCGCAACCTGGAACTCGGCGCTTACACCCGTCACAACTCGGCGGAAATCGACGAATCGGTGGAGCGGCTATACGCGTTGTTCCCCATTCTGAAAGAGCGGAGCAAACAGCTTGCGGGCACCATGAGCGGTGGCGAACAGCAGATGCTGGCGATTGCGCGAGGCTTGATGGCCCGCCCGGAGTTGCTGATGCTGGACGAGCCGTCCTGGGGTGTTGCGCCGAAGTTCGTCACGAAGATCATAGATACCATCCAGCTCATCAACCAGCAGGGCGTATCGGTGCTGCTGGTGGAGCAGGCGCTACAGAAAGCATTGGCCATCGCTCATTACGGATATGTGATCCAGACCGGGCGGATCGTGATGGAGGGCTCCGGCCAGGAGCTGCTGAATAACGAACAGGTCAGAGGCGCGTATCTGGGAATGTAGGGGTCGATCTCGCCAAGGTTGTATTGCCAGGGTGAGATGCACGATTCCGTTAGTCGCTGGACCACTGGGATAGCCTCACCCCCAAAAGAAAGAAAGTCACCGACGACGAGCCAGTCAGTGACTCTCGTCTGGTGCCGTGCTCGGGCGAAGCAATGAGCGCAAAAGCATCGCGCTGATCCCGTGCAAACTGTGCGGTTAACCGGCGTGGAGCTGCCGGTCCTGACTGCGCCGCGACTGGCGCCAGTTTGCACCATCCCGACGTTACCTTCGTGATCGCCGATACCCTATTTCCCCTGCTTAATTCAGGGTAGAATTACCTGCACTGGTCGGCAGCGCGTGGCTGAGCGCAATGTGGAGTTGTGCGCCGGCCACGAGGAGACTTTGTAACTCAACCGCGGCACGGTCGGCCGCGAACTGCGCATGGTCGAGTTGAAAACAGTCAACGAACTCTGCGCCCAAGCCAGCCAAACCCCGCACTACCGTGAGGTCGTTGACCATGAATGATTCCCAGATGAACTTGCTCGTGGCAGCGATTCTCGAGGGCGATTGCGCAGAGTCGGTTTTTCAAGCCGGGGAGCTCCGCAACGGCGGGGTCAGCACCCAACACATTGTCATGCGCGGCATCGAGCCTGCCATGTCGGCGCTGGACACCAAATGCACCCTGGAAGAATTCAACCTGCTTGAAATCATGCTGGCGGGCCGGGCCGTGACGGAGGTCATGAAGCTCCTGTACCCAGACGGCAGCGGCGTGGCCATCACCAAAGCAACAGTCGTCATCGCCGCCTTGGAAGGGGATGTGCACGATCTGGGCAAGAACATCCTCAAAATGGTCCTCGCCGGTAGCGGTTTTCGCGTGGTGGACTGCGGCAAAGATTGTCCTGTGCCAAAGCTCATTGAAGTGGCGGAAAAAGAACAGCCGCTAGCCATCGGGATCAGCGGCCTCATCACCAACATCATTCCGCTGGTGAGACAGGTGAAGGACCTGTTGAGACTTCGCGACCTGGGGCGGGTGAAGGTCATGGCGGGAGGCGCGGCCTTGAAGCAATCCTCCCCCGATAAACTCAATGTTGATTTTGTGGCCGATTCGGCCTTCGACGGTGTCCACTATCTTGAGTCGTTGGCCGGAGGCGGTTCGTGAACAGCCTGCAACGGGTCGCCGCCACCATCCACCTCCAGGAAACCGACCGAGTGCCGGTCATCGCACAGGTATTCGGCCATGCCGCCAGATTTGCCGGCGTGCCGCTGGATGACTACGTGCGTGACGGTGAAACCCTCGCCCGGTGTCAACTCGAGGCCTTGCATCGGTATCGCTATGACGCCGTCTTCTCGGTGATGGATGTCAATGTGGAAACGGAAGCCCCGATCCGTCGATAAGGCCGATGTGGAAACTCAGGGGCTGACGAACAGCCGCACCAGTTGCGGTTGAGCAGGGTAGCGAGTCAGGGGCAGGAGTGGTTTTTTCTGCACCTACGAGGTG
>JBEKBO010000054.1:0-27987 GCA_050015355.1 Candidatus Korobacteraceae bacterium
GCCGCCACCAAACTGCGGCATGCGGCCGCAGGACGGGAAATCAGCACCTATAACCGAGATGTTTGTTTGGAACCTCCTGCTTCTCGATTACAGAACGGTTCTTGTTCAGAGGTTCCCTAGCTTGTCGATAAGGATATCCAGCAGAGACATCACAATTTCAGGGCGAAGCCTGGCTTCATCCACCAAATGCCTGGAGCAGATCGGCCGACCTTCCCAATCGGGGAGTTCATCGGCACCTATGGTTCCGTACAGTTGGTAGCGGCCGGGGTTTGGGCATCTCGCGATATGACAATGGCCCGGATATTCGTCCCGGTTCTCTTTGCGATTGATTGATACCAGGTTAAACACTAGATCTGGCTCCTCCAGCTTCCTGTGGCAATCCCAAACTGCCGTGAACAATATGATTAAGGCGAGGGTAAGTTCACGAAGGTCGCGTGTCCAATCAAAAGTTCTTATGACGCGTATTGCCCATTGGTGCTCACTAGTCATCGATTCGTAACATCGAAACTTTAGATTGGACGATACGACCCTGCTTGTACTACTCTTCTCTTGTCGTTAAAGAATGTTGTGGAACTTTTCAGTAGACTCCGTCGTCGCTGTCATAAGAGTTTCCTTTCGTTTTCGCACCATCTGGCTCCGCGACGAAGCGGTTTCCAGTGCTCCACGTCTGAGCAACCCATCAAGAACATTGATCTGGCTTAGCGGTTTGCCTTTTCGCCATAGCGATTGAGCTGAATCCAGGCGTCTAACTTTCGCTTGAGCTGTTGCTCCGCGTATGGTACCGGCCGCCGCTGGCTACTTATGCCTACAAACGACTTTTTATAACAACTGACTTAGTGAGCTTCAAGGAGCTATCGAAATGAGAAAGGTTGCGATTTACGGCAAAGGCGGCATCGGAAAGTCAACCACAACGCAAAACACGGTGGCTGCGCTTGCAGAAATGGGTAAGAAGGTAATGGTAGTCGGGTGCGACCCCAAGGCGGACTCCACGCGCCTTTTGCTCGGCGGCCTGGCGCAGAAGACAGTGTTGGACACTCTGCGGGAAGAGGGCGAGGAAGTGGACTTGGAAGACATTCGCCGCATAGGGTACGGCAGTACCTATTGCACGGAGTCCGGTGGTCCGGAGCCCGGCGTGGGATGCGCTGGCCGGGGAATCATCACTTCCATAAACCTGCTTGAGCAGTTGGGCGCGTACAAGGAAGATATTGGTCTGGACTACGTGTTCTATGACGTTCTCGGAGACGTTGTGTGCGGCGGGTTTGCAATGCCGATCCGCGAAGGTAAGGCGCAAGAAATCTACATCGTTTGCTCCGGCGAAATGATGGCGATGTACGCGGCAAACAACATCTGCAAAGGAATCGTAAAGTTTGCGCAAGCCGGTGGAGTGCGGCTCGGCGGCGTGATCTGCAACAGCCGCAAGGTCGACAACGAAAGGGAGATGCTCGAGGAGTTGGCCCGCCAGCTTGGCACTCAGATGATCCACTTCGTGCCGCGCGACAATGACGTCCAGCGCGCCGAAATCAATCGCAAAACTGTCATCGAATGGAAGCCCACCTGCCCTCAGGCGGACGAGTATCGGAAGCTCGCGCAAGCGATCGACGACAACCGGATGTTTGTAATTCCAAAGCCGCTTCCGATGGCGGCACTGGAAAGACTATTGCTCGATTTCGGGCTCGCCGAAGACCCGGCACTAGCGCAGACGGCTTTGCCAAGGCCGGTTCCCGCCGGTGCATTTGGACAGGGCGCGATTATGCAGGCGCGGGCGGACGGCGATTAGTGCAAGAGTCGTCTCAGTAAGTCGAAAGAGAGTGTTTCAAGGTAAAGGCCATCAGAAAGGATGAAGTGACGTATGACGAATGATCCCCGGGCAATCAAGGACGAACTTGTACAGCTCTATCCCAAAAAAGTCGCGCGCAAGCGGGCCGAACAGATTGTGGTAACGGAACGTCGAACAGACGGATCAGTACCAGAAATCAAATCGAATGTCCGGACAAGTCCGGGGATCATTACTCAGCGTGGCTGTACGTATGCTGGTTGCAAAGGTGTAGTCATCGGTCCAAGCCGCGACATCCTGAGCATCACGCACGGCCCAATTGGGTGCGGTTTTTATAGCTGGCTCACCCGCAGAAACCAGACCCGACCGCCATTGCCCACAGACGACAACTTTATTACTTATTGTCTTTCGACAGATATGACGGAGGAGCAGATTGTCTTTGGCGGCGAAAAGAAGCTGAAAGCAGCGATCAAAGAAGCCTACGAACTATTTCACCCAAAGGCGATCGCCGTGTTCTCGACCTGTCCGGTAGGACTGATCGGTGATGATGTGCATGCCGTGGCCCGCCAAATGAAAGAGGATCTCGGGATCAACGTCTTCGGATTTAGTTGCGAAGGCTATCGCGGCGTAAGCCAGTCCGCGGGACACCACATCGCCAACAACGCTCTGTTCAAGAATGTGATCGGGCTCGACGACACGGCCACGCCAGAGAAGTTCAAGATTAATCTGCTTGGCGAGTACAACATCGGCGGCGACGGCTTCGTGATCGAAGAGCTACTGGCGCGGTGCGGTATTAAACTGGTCGCCACCTTCAGCGGCAACTCGAATTATGGAAGCCTGGCGCACTCGCACACGGCTGATTTGAATGCCGTGATGTGTCACCGCTCGATTAACTATGTGGCCGAAATGATGGAGAAGAAATTCGGCATCCCATGGCTGAAGGTGAACTTCATCGGGGCCGAAGGCAGCGCAAAGTCCTTGCGCAAGATCGGCCAGTACTTCGATGATCCCGAGCTCACCGCGAATATCGAAAGGGTCATCGCGGAAGAGATGCCGGGCGTGGACGCCGTCCGCGAGCAGGTGAAGGCGCGCTGCCAGGGCAAGACGGCAATGCTATTTGTCGGCGGCTCCCGGGCCCATCACTATCAGGTGCTGTTCAATGAGATGGGCATGGTGACGGTCGCCGCGGGCTACGAGTTCGGTCACCGCGACGACTACGAAGGGCGCAAGGTGTTGCCGACGGTGAAGGTGGATGCTGATAGCAGAAACATAGAAGAACTCGAAGTTGAGCGCGATGAGACGCGCTACCGCGCGCGCAAAAGCGACGAGGAGAAGGCGCAGCTCGCCGCGATCAACGATCTTGAATTCATGGACTACAAGGGAATGATGCCCGAAATGGAAGATGATCGGTTGGTGATTGACGACATCAGTCATCATGAGACCGAACGCTTGCTGGAACTCTACAAACCCGCAATCTTTTGCGCCGGTATCAAGGAGAAATATGCCGTTCAGAAAATGGGGATACCGTGTAAACAGCTCCACAGCTATGACTACGGTGGTCCTTACGCGGGCTTCAAGGGAGCCATCAACTTCTACCGCGAGGTCGACCGCATGGTAAACATGAAAGTCTGGTTTTTCGTCAAGGCTCCCTGGCAGCAGCCGGCGCCGCATCCAGAGCAGCCGCAGGCTGCCGCCGATTAGTCGACAGCCAAACTAACGAACTAAAGACTGCTTCAGACAGCTCCGTTAAGGAGAAGGGGGATCGCTATGCTCTTGAGACACACATCCAGCGAAGTTGTGGAGCGCTCCGCGCTCACCATTAATCCGGCGAAGACCTGTCAGCCGATTGGCGCGATGTATGCGGCTCTTGGGGTCCACAACTGCCTGCCGCATAGCCATGGTTCGCAGGGGTGCTGTGCCTATCACCGAAGCGCGTTGACCAGGCACTACAGGGAACCGGTGATGGCTGGCACAAGTTCATTCACGGAAGGTACATCCGTGTTCGGCGGTCAAGCGAACCTTCTCCAGGCAATCGAGACCATGTTTGACGTTTACGGCCCCGAGGTGATCGCCGTTCACACTACGTGTCTATCGGAAACCATTGGGGACGATATGGTCCAGATCATCGGCAAGGCGATGAGCGAGGGCAAGGTTCCGGAGGGGAAGCACGTCATTCACGCGAATACTCCAAGCTATGTCGGCTCTCACGTCACCGGCTTTGCCAACATGACGAAAGCATTGGTCCACTATTTTGCCGAGCCGTCTGCCGAGGAAAAAAAGCAGATCAACATATTGCCTGGCTGGGTAGAGCCCTCCGACATGCGAGAGATCAAGTGCCTCGCGCATCGAATGGGCGTGAAGGTCGTTATGTTCCCCGATACCTCGGACGTTCTTGACGCGCCGCAGACTGGGACACATCAGTTCTATCCCAAAGGCGGCGCGACGGTTGAACAGATCCGCAGCGCCGGAGCCAGCATAAGTACACTTGGCCTCGGCCTCAGCGCTTCGACGCGGGCGGCGGACGCACTGGAAGAGAAATGCGAAGTCTCGCGCGAAATGTTGGAGCTGCCTATTGGGCTACAGGCGACGGATCGCTTCATTGAAGCAGTGCGAACCATTGCTGGGGTTAAAGTCCCCGACATCATTTCCGACGAACGTGGCCGTCTGCTGGACATGATCGCCGACATGCACCAATACGTTTACGGAAAGCGCGTAGCTCTGTTCGGCGATCCGGATCAGCTTGTCTCCCTGGCTGAATTCCTTGTCTGCCTGGACATGCAGCCGGTCTATATCGTGACAGGGACTCCGTCAACCCGCTTTGAAAAGCGAATCCGGAGTGTTTTGGATAGTTCCGTTCCGTCGGCAATGGTTCGTAAAGGGGCGCAGGCCGATACCTATCTGCTACACCAATGGATCAAGCAGGAACCTGTCGATCTGTTGATCGGGAATACCTACGGGAAATACATTGCGCGCGACGAAAACATTCCTTTCGTGCGGCACGGCTTTCCAATCCTTGACCGGGTGGGGCACTCATACTTCCCAACCGTGGGATACCGCGGAGCTATGCGGTTGCTGGAGAACATTCTTGGCGTGCTGATGGATCGCCAAGACCGCGAGGCGCCGGAAGAAAGTTTCGAGCTCGTGATGTAGGGCAATGGTGAAGCGGAGGACAAGATGGCGGACATCCTACGAGAACGCGAACGGCAGGTTTATCGCAAAGGCGCACAGCCCTTCCAACTCGACTGCGAAAAGCAGAGCGTTGCCGGGTCGGTGAGCCAGCGCGCCTGCGTCTTCTGCGGGTCGAGAGTTGTGCTCTATCCCATTGCCGATGCTCTGCACATCGTCCACGGACCCATCGGCTGCGCTTCCTATACCTGGGACATACGCGGCGCACTTTCCTCCGGGCCGGAACTTCACCGGCTCAGCTTCTCGACCGACCTTCGTGAGCTCGACGTTATTCAGGGAGGAGAGAAGAAGCTTTACGCGGCTCTGTGCGAGCTGATCGATGCGCATCAGCCCAAAGCCGCATTCGTCTATGCCACCTGCATTGTGGGAATTATCGGCGACGATGTCGAAGCCGTTTGCAAGCGCGTCAGCCTGGAGAAGGGAATTCCGGTTCTGCCGGTGCATTCCGAAGGATTCAAGGGGACGAAGAAGGACGGCTATCGAGCAGCCTGCGAAGCTCTCTTTCAGCTCGTAGGAACTGCGCCAACGGACGGCATCAGCCCCATCAGCATCAACATTCTCGGCGACTTCAATCTGGCTGGCGAGATTTGGATGATTCGCGAATACTTTCGCCGCATAGGCGTTGAGGTTGTCGCCTGCATTACCGGCGATGGGCGGGTCGACGATATCCGGCGGGGGCACGGCGCGGCGCTGAACGTAGTGCAGTGCTCAGGTTCGATGACTTACTTGGCCAAGAGCCTCAAAGACAAGTGGGGTACGCCGTTCATCCGGGTCTCTTATTTCGGCATCGAGGACATGGCCCAGTCGCTCTATGACATCGCCCGCTTCTTCAAAAATCCGTATCTCATGCAGCGGACGCAGGACTTGGTACGCCAGGAGATTGAAGCGATCATGCCCACGGTTGTGGAGTATCGGCGCAAATTGCAGGGCAAGAAAGCGGCGATCTACGTCGGCGGAGCGTTCAAGGCGTTTTCACTGGTGCGTGCTCTGCGGCTGCTCGGCATGCAGACAGTGATGGTCGGGTCACAAACCGGCAATCGCGAAGACTATGAACAGCTTCGCGAGCTTTGCGACGAAAACACAATCATCGTCGACGACTCCAATCCGCTGGAGCTGGCCAGCTTTTTGCAAGAAAAAGAAATAGACGTCTTTATCGGAGGCGTCAAGGAACGTCCGATCGCTTACAAGCTTGGAGTCGGATTCTGTGACCACAACCATGAACGCAAGGAAGCCCTTGCCGGCTTCGCGGGCATGGTGAACTTTGCCCGTGAAGTTTATGGCACGGTCATGAGTCCAGTCTGGAAGCTCACGCCACGCAAGCGGGAGCGCGCATTGCCAAAGGAGCAGCCGGAATGAGCACCACTCCTCACGTTGTGAAAAAGAGCCGGCCGCCCAAGTATGTTGCGACCCGGAATGCCTGCAAGCTGTGTACTCCTCTTGGGGCCTGCCTTGCGCTGCGCGGGATTGAAGGTGCGTTGCCGTTCCTTCACGGTTCACAGGGTTGTGCGACCTACATGCGCCGATACATCATCAGCCATTTCAAGGAGCCGATGGACATTGCGGCGTCCGGTTTCAGTGAGGCTAGCACCATTTTCGGCGGCGAACAGAATCTGCATCGTGGACTGCAAAACGTCACCTCCCAGTACCATCCGAGTCTCATCGGGATTGCGACGACATGCCTGAGCGAGACGATCGGGGAAGATGTCGCGCAGTTGCTGCATCCGTATGAGGCGGCACTCGAGGGTGCTGACGCGCCCGTATTGGTGCCAATTTCGACGCCGAGCTATTGCGGCACGCACATCGACGGCTTTCACGCGGCGGTTCGAGCCGTTGTGGAGAAGCTGGCAACGGCGGCGGAGTCGCGAGGAGATCACTTCAATCTTTTTCCCGGCATGGTGTCGGCGGCCGATATCCGTTACCTCAAGGAAGTCGCGGCGGATTTCTCGCTCGAATTGGTTCTGCTACCTGATTACTCCGACACGCTGGATGGACCGGCGCTCGATCAATATCACAAAATCCCAGAGGGTGGAACTCCCATCGCGGCGATTCGTTCCAGCGCATCCGCCAGCGCCACAGTCGAGTTCGGACGGACCATCGCAGGTAAAGCCACGGCAGCGGCTCTGTTGCACGAGCGGTTTGCTGTTCCATCCCACCGCTTGGGAGCGCCCATAGGAGTGCGCGAAACAGACGCCTTCTTCGAAGTACTCGAGCAGCTCTCGGGACGCTCCACACCGGCCAAGCACCGGCAGGAACGCGGAAGGCTGATTGACGCCTATGTCGACGGACACAAATACGTGTCGGGCAAACGGGCCGTGGTTTATGGAGAGGAGGACCTCGTAGTCGGCTTGGCTGCGCTGCTGGCGGAGATAGGCGTTGTTCCCGTGCTGTGCGCGTCCGGCGGCGAAAGTGGATCGCTGGCTAAATCGATAGCCGAAGTTACTGCCGATCTGGACGAACCGATTGTCGTTCGCGAGGGGACGGATTTCATGTCCATGGCAGACGAAGCGAAACAACTGTCGGCGGACTTCCTGATCGGAAACAGCAAAGGCTATTCGGTCGCGCGGCAACTGGGAATTCCGTTGATCCGCGTAGGCTTCCCGATTCACGATCGGATCGGAGGCCAACGAATCCTGCACCTCGGTTACCGTGGTGCGCAGCAATTGTTCGACCGCGTCGTCAACACATTGATCGAATTCAAACAGCAAAGTTCGCCTGTCGGCTACAGCTACATGTGAGGAGGGCGCGATGGCACTGGACCTGACACAACATCCTTGTTTCAACTCCGACGTGCGGCACCGCACGGGGCGCATTCACCTTCCCGTGGCGCCCAAGTGCAACATCCAGTGCGACTACTGCAACCGTAAATTCGACTGCGCGAACGAGAGCCGTCCGGGTGTCACGAGTGCGGTGCTGCTTCCAAAGCAGGCCGTGAACTACCTGCATCAAGCGCTGAAGGTCATGCCGGAGCTGAAGGTCGTTGGAATTGCCGGACCGGGGGATCCATTTGCGAGTCCGGAGGAGACGCTTGAAACCCTGCGCTTGGTTCGCGAGCAGTATCCGGAGATGCTGCTGTGCGTGGCGACGAATGGGCTGAGTCTGGAACCGCATGTTGCGGAGTTGGCCCGGTTGCAGGTCAGCCATGTCACTCTCACCGTGAACGCCGTCGACCCAGCGATTGGAGCAGGAATCTACGCTTGGGTGCGTGATGGCCGCGCGATCTATCGCGGCGAAGCGGCAGCCTCCCATTTACTGGCTCGCCAGAAGAGTGCGATCGCGGCGTTGAAGGCGGCAGGAATCACCGTAAAGATCAACACCATCATCGTGCCGGGAATCAATCAGGACCATATCTGCGAAGTTGCTGAGGAGATGCGCAAACTGGGCGCCGACATCATGAACTGTGTCCCGCTCTATCCGGTAGAAGACACGCCGTTCGCGGATAAAGAGGAGCTGCCGGGTGGCGAAATAAAACTTCTCAGAGAGCAGGTCGCGAGCTACCTGCCGCAGATGGAACACTGTACGCGCTGTCGCGCCGATGCCATTGGTTTGCTGGGAGAGCCATCGAGCCGCAACCTCATCGACTTGATGCGGGCGTGTGCAAGTGCATCGCCGGATGCGGAGTCGGAGCGGCCCTACATCGCGGTTGCCAGCATGGAAGGAATCCTCGTGAACCAACATCTGGGTGAAGCCACGCGCTTGTGGATCTTTGAACGCACTGATGGCGAACCCAAACTGGTCGAACTGCGTTACACGCCGGAAGTGGGCGGCGGTAACCAGCGTTGGCGGGATTTGGCCGAATCGATCAACGACTGCCACGCGGTCGTTGTCAGCGGAATTGGTCGAGCGCCACGATGGGTGTTGGAACGCGCTGGATTGCGGGTCATCGAGATGAGCGGCCTGATCTCCGAAGGCCTGGGAAGCCTCTTCCGCACGGGAGGTGTCCCACTGTCGATGAGGAAACAATTCAAATCTTGCGGATCGGGGTGTCAGGGAACGGGCACGGGCTGCGCTTAACTTCTGATTAAAGGAGAGGAACATGGAAAAACCGAAACACCATATCTGTATGCGCCAGCTTCCGGGTCGCCGGTGAAGCCAAGGGCGTGTGTCATCGCAAGGAATCCGGTTCGTTGCTGCAATACCTCCAGAGCGAGCTTTCGGACCGTGACATGGACGACGTGATGGTCTCCAGTACTGGTTGTTTGAATCTATGTGAGCACGGCCCCGTAATGATCGTCTATCCCGAGGGTTGCTGGTACGGCGAAGTCGACGAAGACAAGATCGACATCGTGCTCGATGCACTGGGAAACGGTATGGCAGCCGAAGGTCAGCTCGCCTAAAAGCATCCATAGACCTTCGCATCTTCTCGCAGTGATCTGCGCCCGAGCGTCATTACGAGACGTAAACTGTGCCTCGGAAATCGCCGCCTTCCCGCCTCTGCGCCGGATTTTGTATTCCACTGAATCACAACTCTGTACGTCCAGTCTCGCCGAAATCCTGAGCTGTGGCCTCCGTGCGCCGACCTATCTAACGGTTTCGGGTAGCCGGGGCCGCGCAAGTGCATGGTTTTACGAGACCGCGTCAGGCCGCCGCCCCGCGTGCCTTAAACTATTTAAATCCCAGTGCTTCTTATGGAAATGGATCCGCAAATTCGCGAGCCAGTGCCTGATGCGCACCCGGCGGGCGCAGTTGATAGGCCCATCGGCGGGGAGCCTTGGATATGGCAGGACTGGATCGCCGCACTGACTCTTTTTGTCGCGACCGCTGCCGTGGTGTTATGGCAGAACGCCAGGCTGGCAGTATTGTGGGACCTCAGCTACATCCTGGAGAACTCGCACAGGATCTCGCTCGGGGATATGCCCTATCGTGACTTTCCCTTGTCATACGCGCCCTTGACATTTCTCACGCAAGCGGCGCTCATCAAGCTCAGCGGGCGAGTCTTCTTTCATCACGTGCTCTACTGCGCCGCTGTGGGCGGACTGGCCACGGTGCTAACCTGGCAAATTCTGCTGAACATGGTACGTGGCGCGTTGAAGTCAGCTCGGATAGTGGCGTTTCTGCTGAGCGCGCCTTTGACTGTGCTGGGAATCTACTGCATCTTTCCGCATCCCTTTTACGATCCCGACTGCACGTTTGCAGTACTGGTTTGCATAGTTCTCCTTCAGCGATTGGAGCGTAGAGGATTTCCTCCTCTGCCCGCTTTTGTCACCGGGGCCGTGCTGGTGGTTCCACTGTTTGTTAAACAGAATACGGGACTTGCTTTCCTGGCAAGTGCGGGGCTGGCGTTCGCGGTGCTGCTGGGCCTTAAACTATGGCAGCGCCGGCCCGTGCGGGGATATCTGTGGGTCATGCTCGGAGCAACTGGCGGCCTGCTATCAGCGCTTTTGCTTATACATCTGACCGCCGGTCTGGCGAACTACCAGCACTGGACAATTCAATTCGCTCGGTCCCGGCGGATGCCGCAGCTCGCGGACATGCTCGCCGTATACCGGAATCCGGTGCTGCCTTGGTGGATCGCAACGTTCCTGACCGGGGCGGTGCTGCTGTGGCTCAACCAACGGAGCCGTTTGCTGCAGCCGCGCAGTTTGATGTCGTCGGGCGGCGTTTCTCAAAGGAGTGTTCGGCAGCGGGATGACCGGAGATTGGCGCTGCTTTCCGGCTTACTACTGTCGAGTCCTTTCCTCTGGATGCTGATTCGCCTATTCGTCGAACAAGAGCCGGCAGGGCGCGCCGAAGGCCTGCTCGCCCTCTGGCCCTTCCTGTTGATGGTTTCCTTCATCTTCGCGCTTTTGAGTGTGGGACGCCGCAGGGGCATCGCGCTCGTCCTGCCTTTCATGCTGATCGGCACCGTAAATGGAGCTTTCTTGTCACAGCAGCTCTGGGGCTCTACTTACGCCATTTGGCCCTTGCTCATGCTACTGATGGCAGACGCGATCACGGTACTTTTCCCGGTGTTGAAGAATCGGACTGGCTGGAAGACGGTGTCACTTACCGTCGTGGTGGCGATCTCGATGGCGGTCTCGGGTGGGTATTACGCTTGGAGCCATGAGCGTCTGGACTATGCGAACCTTTCCGAGGGCGCAATAACCCGATCGAGTTTGCCGGCGCTAAAGGGGCTCTCGGTTCGCGGCGAGTGGATACCACAGTTCGAGGAACTGCTTCGGTTTTCCGAGCGCGAGATTCCGCGGCAGGAAGGATTGTTGATGATCCCCGGCGAGGATCTGTTTTATTACAGCAGCGGAAGGCGCCCGCGCTTCCCGGTGCTGATGTTCGACCATACCGTCAACCCGTATAGCCCGGAAGAAATCCTCCAGCTCAGCCGGGCTCGGGACATCCGTTGGTTGATCGTGAAGCGGGAGCTTCAACTCCAGACGGATCCGGTAGAGCACAAGGACCGGCTACTCGAATTGTTACGGCAGGATTTTCAGCAAGTGGAGAGCCTGGACAACTATGACGTGTACCGTAAGAAATCGAACGGCGGTTCGCCTGGCTGAAGGATGACCACCGCATTGGACCAATTTCCATGTAGGTAATATCCGGGCACAAACTCAGAATGTCATGGCGAGCGAAGCCGAGCCACCTTTTGTTTCTGTTGCGAATAAACAAAGGGTGGCTCCACTCCGCGCCCGAATAACTTCTTGCCTATCGAATGTGATATCGGGCACACAGCTTGCCTGCTCTGGCCACAGGCGCTCGGCGCTTCGGTCGCCATGGCATTCTCTTGGGGGTTTGGATACACGAACATGAAGTTGGCCCAGCCGAAGGCGGCTGGGCCTGCTTCATGCCAGTTACTGCATCTTCCCGGGCGTACACGTTGCGCCTGTGGGCGCCACCGGCGTGGGCGGCGGAGTGGTGTTGGTGTTCAGGGTAGGCGGTATGGCCCAAGGCACGTTGACGAAGTCGAAGAAATCCAGCAAATTAGGCTGCGCCGCATCGCGGTTGGTCAGTTGCGCCGTTGGACCGATAAAGCGGCTCTCGACGAACTTGATGACAGCCGTGTGATCCATCGGGATATGGGAAACATAGTGTCTCCGGGTGAACGGAGAGATCACCATGTTGGGGAGCCGGAACCCGAGTTGAGCCGCAAACCCCTGGACTTGCGCTGCATCGCCAGGAAGGTAACCGGGGTCGTCCCAGACTCCGTGGGGCTGCAGGTCGCAGTGCAGGGTCGGCGTCGGCTGCGTACCGATACCGACCGGGCCGTTCGCTGGACATGGGAAGTAAGTGTCCGCGTTGACCGCAATGCTGGAAATATCGGGAATACTAACGGTCGGCGCGATCCCCGTTGCGAGCCCGGTGAAATCGTTGGAGTGATTGGGAACCGGCGGGACATGGTCGAACGGTCCGCCGCCCTCGTCGTAGGAAAGGAAGAAGACCGAATCCTTCCACGACGGGCTGCTCATCAACGCATTAACCATGTTTGCAACCTGAGCCTGTCCTGAAAGTATCGACTGGCCCGAACCAGGATGCTCGTCATCGATGCCGTAGGCAGGCTCGACGAAGGCAAAGTTGGGAAGACAGTTCCCGGCTTGACCTGGCGTGCAAGTTGTTCCGCTGGCTATATCGAGGAAGTACTGGCCACTGGGATACTGGCCGATGGGAACAATGTGAGTCGTATCGATACAAAACGCATTCTGGGAATCGCCGACAGCCGCTCCCGATGGGGTTGTCGTGGCAGAGCAGACCCCCTTCGTTGCCGGAACATACAGGTACTGATACGAATCCTGGAAATCGGCGAACGTGATCGAAGGGTAGGCGCTTAGCGTCGACGTTCCGCAATCGCCATCGGGGTCCGTACAGCCGCCGTCGGTCATGCCGTAATAAATTCTCCACGACACTCCGGCATTGGTTAATTTGCTGAAGATGGTTGGGATCGCCAGTTGGGCGTTCTGCGGAAGACCGGCCGCCTTCAGTTTTGGGTTGTCGTCCTTGAACGGATCGTAGACCAAGCCTTGCGTGGTTCCACCCGTTAAGGTCGCGATGCGGTTCGGCGTGCTCTTGCTGGAGACCGGCGAGAACCAGCGGTCGGAGAGCGCAAACTGCGAAGCCATGTAGTAGTAATAGTTGAGGAACCCCTGATCGTAGTATCCCATAGCACGTTGACCCTGAAGATCATCGGTCAAAACCCCACTGCCGCATGCCCCGCCCTGGCAGTTATCGGCATAGTTCTGGGCGACGTGCACAAAGCCATCCAGGTAGATGGGGCGCCCGGTCGTGAAGTCATACCGGCTAACATCGCCGTAGCTGCCGACCCAGTCCGAGGTCATGTCGTCAACACAGGCAGTGGCCAACTTGAACAACGAGTATGGGGTTGCCGGGGTGACGACGGCGAACGGCGTACAGGGGGTGGTTCCCACTAGTCCGCTGGCTGGACAGATGACGGGGTCGCTGATGTTGGGGTTGGGATTGGGGATATTCTTGTTGGGGGTCGGGAAGTTCCCTACCACGGCACCGGATGCGGTTCCGACAATCCCGTCGACATCGTACTCGTTGCCATCGTCGCCGATATTCCACGCTTGCCCTGAGGGATCCTTCTGCTTCGGTCGGTATTGGTTCAACATCCCGAAGTAGGTGTCAAAGGTGCGGTTCTCCTGCATCAGGAAGATGACGTGATTAATCAGCGCCACACTAGGCGCGGCATGGACAGTCACCGTTGCCGTCGCCGTTGCCGTCGCCGTTGCCGTAACGCTTCCGCTGGTAGCCGTCGCCGTGTAGATCGTGGTTGCGGTCGGGCTGGGGTTATAGGTTCCACCGGTTCCGGGGAGGGTATCTGTCGTGCCGTCGACGTTGTCCGAGATCACTACCTGCGTCGCATTGGCGGCCGTAACAGTCAGGGTAGTGGAATTCCCTTTGACAATCGTGTTGGGAGCGGCCGTGATCGACACAGTCATCACCGTGACCGTGACCTGGGCCTGAGCCGTCTGGCTGCTCGCGCCCGTGGCAGTAACCGTATAGGTCATCGTCTGAGCCGGATGTAGAGGAGGCACGGTCCCGCCGCCTGCCGAAACAGGAACGCTTGTGTTATCCACGTTGTTCGTGATGTACACCGAGTTTGCGTTCGCCACGGTAACTGTCAGAGTCACTGGCTGCCCGGCGGCAATTATCGGCGCGCTTGCCGTCATGCTGACTGTCGTCGCCGTTGAGGGCAGCACGGTAATGGGAACACTGGCGGCAGCCGTCTGGCTGGCGGCGCCGCTTGCCGTCGCCGTGTAGGTACAGGTACCGGGCGTATTCGGGACCGGGAACGTTTGTGTTCCGCCGGTTGCCTGCAAGGTAGCCGTCTGACTGTCGCAGTTATCGGCGACGACGACTTGGGTGGCGTTCGTTGCCACGACGGTCAGCGTGACCGATCCGCCAGCCGCGATGCTGGGTGCGCTGGCACTGATGGTTACGGTCGGGACAGGCGGCGCAGTTTGCGGACTAGTTTGTCCGCTGGGGACTGGTGAGACCCCTTTGCCACATGCCGAGAGAATCAAAAACGTGAGGAGCACCACGCACAGGGTCAAAAACCTGCAGCGTCCAGAGGCGGAGGCTTGCATCATGACACCTTCCTGTCTATTCATTCACATCGCAGACTGCCACTTATGAATAGAAGCCAAAGCTGCACGCCTGAGTTGCTCCGCGATTTTGGTTGCCTGCGCGCTGAGAAAATGCAAAAAAAATATCGAGAAATACCTGCGTACCTTGCGCCTCACCCTTGCTGAAACCGCCACGGGCGTCGAAGGGGAGCGCTTTGTAGGAGCTGGACGGGGCTGGCGAGAAAGCATGGACCAGCCTATGTTTGGTTATAAAAAACAAGGGCAGCATCGTGTGATGCCGCCCTCAGTCAGGAGAACTTCTTAGTTGTTGTCGTGCTCGATCGCCAATCAGATCGCCCGGCGGTGCCAGTACTGGGTCCGTCAACCTTGAAACTGCTCTAGGTGGTTTCCTTCTTGGCTTTACCCGCCAACAGGACCGATTTCATGTTCTCGCATGCCGGCGCTGTACGGTAAATCTCGCACTCGTAGCAATCCTTGCCGGGCCAACAGCAGGTGTGATGAACCCAACAGGGATTGGAAGACTCTGCCGTTGTAGCGCAGTGGATTCTCTCCGCACCGCTACAATTGCGAACGTCCCAGCAGGGCAGTAGAGCAAGCAGATGCCGGACGCCGGCAAAGTTCAACCGGTAGTCGCGCACCAGGCGCATCAAAGTCTCGATCCATGGATAGTCCCGTTCGGTGTAGTAGCGGGTGCCCTTTGACGACTTGATGGGTATGAGGAGTCCCTCGCGCTCATAAAGCCGGAGCAGGTCCACGGAGATATGGAAATGCCGGGCCACTCCGCCAATCTTGATCTTGCGCTCGGGCTTTGTGGGAGGCACGATGGAAGCTAAGGGATTCGGCGCTGAAAGCATAGCTACCTCAAAACTATCGACAAGGTCGAGACAACAACCTCTTGCAAACAAGAGAAGTGCAACCTGGTAACCAATCTCCCCACTGTACACCAGATTTTAACTGGTTCGGTTTCAATGTCTTACTGGAATCCATCGCAATCGTCAAGAAATCGTGACCAGAACGGCGCGAAAACGCGCAAGGAAAGTGCGTTTTTACCCAAAACGGGAAGGCGCGGCACGGAGGAGCAGGCGAATTTCGCTAAACCGGTCTAACTCTGGCCGCCCCGCCGAAGCACATCAATTGGGGGGCGGCAGCTACTGCGGCATGGCTGGCCGGTCTTCCGGATCCAAACCGACCCGGTGACGGACATCGGCGCCGCGAACCCAGAAGATTACGTCTTCGGAAATATTCGTCGCGTGGTCGGCCACCCGCTCCAGATTGCGCGTAATCAACAGCACGTCGAGATAGGCTTGCGCCCGGTCCGGGTCCTGCTTCATTCGCTGCACCAGGATGACGAAAGCCTCGTCCTTCATGCGGTCAACGATGTTGTCCATTTCCAGAACGGCTTGGGCGACTTCCGCCTTTCCAGAGAGGAAGGATTCGAGCGCGCGCCGCATCATCGTCGACACGGTTGCCGTCATCCGCCCGATGTCGACCGGGATCTCAGCGACCTCGGGACCTGCCAGCAGGTCCATCGTGCGTTGTGCGATGTTCACCGCCTGATCGCCGACGCGCTCGATGTCCGAATTGATCTTCAGCACTGCCACGATGAACCGGAGGTCGACGGCCATCGGTTGCTGCATGGCGAGCAGGTCGAGCGCAAGCTCATCGATGGCGCGTTCGGCGGCGTTGATCGAGTCTTCCCGTTCGAAGACGAGTTGGCAAAGCTTTGGGTCGCGCTGAAGGTATGATTCGGTCGCGGCCTCGATCGCGCTCTCCGCCATGCCGCCCATTTGCAGGAGCTTCTGCTTGAGGTCATCAAGCCCTTGTTGGAACCTTGTCCGCTTCATCCAAACCTGCCTGTGATGTAATCCTCCGTGCGCTGATCGGAGGGGGTGGTAAAGATCTTTTGCGTTTTGTCGAACTCGATCAGGCTGCCCATCAGGAAGAAGCCTGTGTAGTCCGCCACGCGCGCCGCCTGCTGCATATTATGCGTCACAATGACGACCGTGTAGCGCTCTTTCAACTGGAAAATCAGTTCTTCGATCTTGCCGGTTGAGATCGGGTCCAGTGCCGAAGCGGGCTCGTCCATCAGCAGGACTTCGGGCGCCACGGCCAACGCCCGGGCAATGCAGAGCCGCTGCTGCTGTCCGCCGGAGAGGCTTGCACCCGACTTCTTTTTGAGCACGTCCTTGACTTCGTCCCACAGGGCGGCCATTTGCAAGGATTGCTCGACGACTTCGTCGAGTTCGTGGCGCTTGCGGAAACCGTTCAACTTAAGTCCAGCGGCAACGTTGTCGTAAATCGACATGGTGGGAAACGGATTCGCCTTCTGAAAGACCATGCCAATGCGCCGGCGCACGTCCACGGCGGCGGTTGCGCTGTCATAAACATCGAGATCACCGACTTTTACACTTCCGGAGACACGCGCATCCGGCAGCGTCTCGTGCATGCGGTTCAAGCACCGGATATAGGTCGACTTGCCGCAGCCGGACGGTCCGATAATGGCCGTCACGTGGCTGGGCTCAATCTTCATTTTGATGTCGTTAAGTACCTGAGCCTTTCCAAACCAGGCACTCAGATCCTGGACATCAATACCCACGCCCATTCAGCACGGGCCCCTTTCTCCCCGCGGCAGCCGGGCTGCCGTCCACCGCAATCCAGATTGGAGGAAGTTCGGTGGATCGAACATCAGGATTGTTGCGCAAAGGAACCGCGGCGCGCCGCCAGGCGCACCACCGCGACAGCCAGGACAATCAAGACGATCAAGACCAGCGCCCCCGCCCATGCCTGCCGGTGCCACTCCTCGAACGGCGAGATGGCATAGGTGAAGATTTGCAGCGGCAAAGCGGCGGTGGGCTGATTCGGATTGGTATTCCAGTACTGATTGCCAAACGCGGTAAACAGCAGCGGCGCCGTCTCTCCCGCCACGCGCGCAAAAGCCAGCATCACTCCCGTGATGATTCCCGACCTTGCCGTACGCAAGGCCACCGAAATGGTGCTGCGCCACTGTGGAACACCGAGCCCTAAAGCCGCCTCGCGCACCGCGTGAGGAACCATCAGCAACATTTCCTCGGTAGTTCGCGCCACGGTAGGAACCATCATAATGCCCAGCGCCACGCCCCCGGCGAAGGCGGAGAAATGTCCCTGGCGGAGCACCACCAGTGTATATGCCGCAATTCCGATAACAATCGACGGAACGCCGTTGAGCACATCCGCCGTGAAGCGAACCATATTGGCATATCTTCCGCGCCCGAATTCCGAAACGTAAACACCTGCACCGATCCCGAGCGGCACCCCGATAAGGCTGGCGATACCGAGAATCAACGCGGAGCCGAGTATGGCATTTCCCATTCCGCCGCCCGCTTCGCCGACAGGCTGCGGCGTGTTCGTCAGGAACTCCCAGTTTATAGCGCCAACACCCTTGTAAACCAGATAAGAAAGAATCGCGAACAGCGGCGCCAGCACCAGAACAGCCGCCGCTCCCGCACCAGCCGTAAACAGTACGTTTGCCGTACGGCGCCACAAAGAAACGTGTTGTTTGACTTTCGACATCACACTCTCGAAGGTGTGCCGCGCGTGATCGACCAGATAAGGAGGCGGGCTAAGCCATTCACGATGACGGTGAGCAGCAGCAGTACAAGCCCAATCTCAATCAGCGCGCTAAGGTAGAGATTGCCCGTGGCTTCGGTAAATTCGTTGGCGATGACGCTCGCCATGGTGTATGCGGGCGCGAACAGCGACTTGGCAATTTCCGGCCGGTTGCCGATGACCATCGTGACTGCCATGGTCTCACCCATGGCGCGGCCCAGACCGAGAATGACTGCCCCGAGGATTCCAGCGCGTCCGTTGCGCAGCACGCCCATCCGAACCATCTCCCACCGCGTCGCACCCAGCGCCAGCACCGCCTCGCGCTGGTGGCGCGGCACGGCGACCAGCACCTCGCGCGTGATCGACGCGATGATGGGAATGATCATGATCGCCAAGATGATTCCTGCTGCCAGCATGCCAATGCCAAACGGCGGACCCGTGAAAAGCCCCGTCCAGCCCAGCGACTTGGCCAGAGCCGGCTGAACCCAGTTGCGCAGCAGCGGAGCCAGAATAAAGATTGCCCAAAGACCGTAGATAACGCTTGGAATCGCAGCCAGCAGCTCCACCGTAAACGAAGTGAACCCCCGCATGGCCTTGGGGCAAATCTCGGTGATGAACACCGCGACGCCAACCGCCAGCGGCACCGCCAGCACCAACGCAACCAGAGAAGAAACCAGGGTGCCGTAAAGAAACGGAAATGCACCAAATTGCCCGGCAACAGGGTCCCAATCCGATCCAAGGAAGAATTTGAAACCAAACTTCGCGACCGACAGTTGGGACCGGGTAACCAGTTCGTGCAGGATGAGTACTACAATCGCCATCACGGAGAGCGAACACGCCAACATGGCGTAGCGGAAAGAGTCGTCGGCGATCTTAGTCGCTCGTCCCGCTCTCAGATTGATACGGCGCACCGGAGCGGGCGTTCTTTCCCCTTCCGGCACACTACGCTTTTCACCAATTGCGTGTGGTTTGCCAAATACAGGGCTGGGAATGCGGGGAGCACTGTTGGACGGGACTGTACTCACGCTTTGAGGTTACCAGAGCTTTGTTAACGTAGCGTTAAAACCCAAGAGCAGGTCAGGTGGCGGACCCTACGGAATGCGCCGGAGATACCCAATGCCTTCATCGGCTTGGCTGCAATTACATTTCCATCTCGACGTGGTATCCAAATCCTCGCGTGTTATCGGTGTAGCGTATCCAATTCGGGCGGAACACATACAGCGTAGATTGCGTGATGGCGGCGGAAAGCAGAGCTCCGAGCCGGAAGCGGCGCCGATAGCCGGCGATGATCTCGCGGCGCTGCCGGGGATCCGACACTTCGGTTGCCGTGCCCTCCAATTGCACGCCGCGGATCTTCTCCCAACGATTCACGGAGGCATAAACTGCAACCGCAACCTGCGGCCGAGAGCGCAGATTGACGCTGTGACGGCTGTCGGCGGAGGAAAGCCAATAAAGCGTAAGGTCGTTCCGCAGAAAAAAAAACAGTGGCGCGGCGTCCGGGTTGCCGTACTCGTCCACCGTCGCCAGCGTCATCGTACTTTCCGATTCCAGCAACTCCCGCACACAGCGAATCGTGTCAAGCTCAGAGGTCATGTCTTGCAGGCCGCCCCAGGAGATCCACTGCGGAAAGTTCTCCCGCCGCAATAAAAAAGCTGCCGGTCTGAACCGGCAGCGAGAGCAGTTCTAAAGTTGATGTACCCAGTATCAGCACCGCCGGGCCGGATGTCACCCCAGCAAATGCCAAAAAGCAGCGTTTGCTGGAGACCCCGTGCGCCCGGCTCCTTCGCAGGTACACCTTCCGCGAATCCGGTCGAGAAACATTCTAACCTGTTGAATCCGTGACTGGTAATGTGAATGCAAGACTCAGAATCGGCCCGCTCGCCGGCTACTTGACCTGCGGTTTCTGTTCGACGTTGCCAAGAGTCGTCTGCATTTCCGTTACCTGACGGTTCAGGTTATTGGCCTTCTCGTGCGCCGCCACGGCCTGCTGTTGCGCGCTCTGCGCCTGCTGCGTCGTTTGCTGCGCGTCCGTCTGGAGCTTCTGTTGCGCCTGCTCCAGCGCCTGCTGACTCTGTTGCAGTTGCGTCAGCAGTTTAGCGATCTGCTCCTGCTGTTTCTTCAACTGAGCCTGCATCTGCTGCAATTTTTGCGCCGAACTTTTTTGTGCCGAACTTGTCGTGGCCTTCGCGGGAACGGGTTCTTTCTTTTCCGTATCGGCAGCGGCCAGCCAAGTCGAACAGCAAAGCACGAGGGTCAACGCCCCGGCTGGAATTCTCCTCATTTTTGACTCCAAAGACTCGTTGTGTGTCTTTGAAGTTAACAGAGCTGTTCCTCCAAAGCTAGTGGATTTGCTGAATCTCCGCGCGAACCATTTTGCTCACCGCGTTCGGCAGAGGAGCATACGTCAGTTGCGCGGCCATGGGCTCGCCCTTGTCCAGCATCCAGGCCAGAAAGTCTTTTAGAACCTTACCTTTGGCGGCATCCTTGGACTGCACCGGCACCAGCAGCCAGGTGAAGCTGGCGATCGGGTAGGCATTCTTGCCGGGAGCATTGGTGATGGAAACGCGGAAATCGGCCGGCATTTGGGCTGAGGCCGCAGCCGCCGTCGTAGACTCGAGTGACGCTTTCACAAAAGTGCCAGCGGCATTCTGCACGGTCCCGAATGGAATCTTGTTCTGTACCGCGTAGATCAACTCGATGTAGCCAATCGACCCCTGGATCTGGAGAATCGTTCCGGCGACTCCTTCGTTTCCCTTGCCGCCGATTCCGCTGGGCCACTTCACGCTTGTACCCTTGCCCACCGTCTTTTGCCAAGCGGGGCTGACTTTCGAGAGATAGTCGGTAAACACGTAGGTCGTGCCGCTGCCATCGGAACGATGGGCGACCACGATCTCCTGGCTGGGAAACTTAACGCCGGGATTCGCCTTGGCGATCGCGGGATCATTCCAGTTCTTGATCGTGCCGAGGAAAATGCCGGCCAGCACATCGGGAGTAAACTTCAGCTCCTGCGTGACGCCAGGAATGTTATAGGCGGGAACAACCGAGCCGAGCACGGTAGGCACATGAAGAATCTTCACTTTGGCTTCCGCCAGTTGTTCGTCCGTCATCGGTCCGTCGCTGGCCCCGAAATCGACCGTTCCTTCCAGCAGTTGACGGATGCCTCCACCGCTGCCGATGGATTGATAGTTGATCTGAATGTTGGGATTTGTTTTGTGGTATTCGCTAAACCATTTCGAGTAGATCGGATATGGGAACGTAGCACCGGCGCCGTTGATGTTAATCTGCGCCACGGCGCAAATGCTGAAAAGCGCAACGCACAATGCGACTCTAAGAAAACGATTCATCCATCCTCCTGGTTTCAGCTCTATTCGAGCTCTATACCTAAGTTGTTAGATACTATGAAGTTGTTACAAAAGGATTAATTTCCGCAGGGACGGGCCCGCGCTGGGCCGGGTAAGGAAAGCTGAAGTTCAGGCCTGTTATTGTTTTTCCCGGTGCTGCGCGCGCAGGTGTTCGATAAAAAGTTTTTCATCGGGTATATCGTAGCTGCGCAGAACATGCCGCACGGTCCTCCCGCTCACAAGGTGGCAGACCTCTTCGGCGATGTTCTTGGCATGGTCGCCGGCACGCTCCAATCCCTGCGCCATGAACAGCACATGGAAGCTCTCCGCGCGCCTTTGTTCGTGATGAGTCTCAAGGTGATGCAGGAAGATCAGGTTGCGGAGACGGTCCATCTCGGCGTCGGAACGCAACACGGTTACGGCGCGATCAAGGCTGCGCTCCCGGTAGGCGCTGTCGGCCTCGCCCAGCATGCTCTCCAGGCGCGTCGCCATCGACTCCAAAGCTTTTTTGTCTTCCGCCGCCAGACGAGGCCCAACGGACTCGACGCGGTTGCCGAAGCTCAGCAGCAGGTCGCCGATCCGTTCAAGGGCGACCACGAACTTCATGCAGGCGAGCAATTCCCGCGCATCGCTTTCGCTTACGCGCGTAATGATGGAGGTGCAGAACTCATCGACGTCGCGGTCAATCCCATCGAGACTGATCTCGCAGTTCCGCAATGCTTTCAAGGCTTCTTCGGAGCCGGAGGCGATTGCCTCCGCGGCGGCGGCGGCCCCGGAGCAGGCCAAGCGGAACGCATCCAGCGTCAGTTTGGTGACTTGCGAAATATCGGCGTGGTGATTTGAGGAAGAGGTGGCCATGCGATCTCCGCGATGTCTGACGTGCAATACCCGAAGCCGGGGTCCCCACTGCGCGCTGCTTTTGCGCGTAGTGGGGTGAAAACCCAACTATACCGGGAAAGTGTTTACGCCCGGTGAACGCACTGCATGAAACCTCGACCAAAATTATGAAACATCGGTTGTCGCCGGCAAAGTAAAAAAGAAGATGCTGCCGTGGTTCAGTTCGCTTTCGGCCCAGATCGCGCCGCCGTGTACGCGGACGATGTGCTTGGCGATTGCCAATCCCAGTCCGGTGCCGCCGCTCTCGCGAGAGCGCGCTTTGTCAACGCGGTAAAAACGCTCGAACAGCCGGGGCAGATGCTCCGAGGCAATCCCCGGACCGTAGTCGTGGACGAAGAATTCGACCGCGCCTTCCACATCGCGCGAACCGATTTCCAGCCGTCCCCCCGACGCGGCATATTTTAGCGCATTATCGATCAGGTTGCGGAAGACCTGAAACGCGGCGTTGCGGTCGGCGGATACGCACTGCACGGCATGATTCTGAATGATCAGTTCCATGCTTCCGCTGAGTTCGTTCTCGCGGAAGTTCTCGGCGGCATCCTCGAGCAGCGCTGCGGGTGAGACCGGATGAAGATCGAGTTTCTGCTCGCCCGACTCGACCTTGGCAAGAATCAGCAGGTCCTCGGTAATCCGCGTCATGCGTGCGGCATTCTTGCGAATGATCTCCAGGAACTCGCGGTTGGGGCCATCTTCTCCCACGGTCTCCAGCAGCGTTTCGGCGTATCCCTGCACGTTCGTCAGCGGCGTCCGCAGTTCGTGCGAAACGTTGGCGATGAAGTCGCGGCGGGTCTTCTCGACGCGTTCGATCTCGGTGAGGTCGTGCAATACGGCGACTGCGCCTCCGCCGGCCATGGGCGCGGCTGTCACGTTGAAGATTTTGCCGGGCACGATGGAAGACGCGCGCTTGGTGGAAACCGATCGATCGCGAAGCGCAGCCTGGATGGTGGCAAGGAAATTCGGCTCTCGAATCGTCTCGACGACCGCGGCGTTAGGCCGGACGCCGGTGGGCAGCAGCTTTTCCATCCGCCGGTTCGCCCATTGCACTCGGCCTTCCCGGTTCACCGCCACCACGGCCTCCTGCATGCTATTCAGCAGCGTTTCCAGTTGGTCGCGACTGGTCTGCAGGGCTTCGAAGTTTTCCTGCAACTTCTTCGTCGTAGCGTCCAGCGAATGCGCAACGGCGCCGATTTCGTCACCGGAATCCTCGTCCAGCCGCGTCGAAAGGTCCCCCTGCGCGACTTGTGACGCGAAGCCCACTATGCGCCGCAAGCGCGTACTGACCGAGCGCGCATAGAGCGCGGCAACAACCATCGCCACCAGGAAAGCCGCTAACGAGCTGAACAGTAACTCGTAGCGGATTCTGCGCCGGGCCTCCTGGATAGCTTGCAGCGGGTAGGCCAAGCGTACGGCGCCGCCACTCACCGGTGCGGCGACATAAAGATACTCGACTCCGACCGTTGCGCTTTTGCGCGTGGCGGTTCCAACTCCGCCTTGCAGGGCCTCACGGAATTCAGGACGCTGCGCATGGTTCTCCATCGCATCCGGCTCAGCGCTGGAGTCCGCGATCACCTTGCCTTGCGGGTCGATGATGGTGGCACGCGCGGCTGCCTGCTGGCTGACCAACTCGACGAGCTTCTGCGGAGAAAGCAGGCGCTCATGATTCACCCGGTCGGCAAACATCGCCACTTTCTGGCGCAGAGCCGCTTCGGTTTCGTGGCGCAGCGAATCCTCCCACGACCTGCGCACCAGCAGGTCGAGCGTGCCTGTCGCCACCACGATGACGAACAGGAAAGCGAGAAGGAGTTTAAAGAAGACCCGCTGTTTCACTTATTCACTTAGCCGCACCGAAGCGGTAACCAGCTCCGCGGACGGTTCGCAAATATTGCGGCTGCTCGGGATCCTTTTCGATCTTTTCGCGGAGACGGCGTACATAAACATCGACCGAGCGAGGAGTAACAAAGGCGGTTTCGCGCCAAACCGCATCCAGCAACTGATCGCGGGTAAATACCCTTCCGGGATGGCGCGCCAGGTAATCCAAGAGCCGGAACTCCGTCGCGGTGGTGGGCACCGCCTCGCCGCGAACCGTAAGGATCATGGCGCCGCTATCGATCTCAAGATCTTCAAACTTTACCACTTCCGGAGCCAGCGGCCGCTCAAATCGGCGCAGCACGGCCTTGACGCGGGCCACGACTTCGCGAGGGCTGAACGGCTTTGAAATATAGTCGTCGGCACCGAGTTCAAAGCCGAGTACGCGGTCGGGTTCTCCGGTCTTTGCCGTTAGAAAAATGACCGGAGTCATGGCGATCGTCTGCCTTCCCCGTATCTGCCGGCACAGGTCGAAGCCGTCCCCGCCGGGAACCATGACATCCAGCAAGAATAGCAATGGTTTGTGCTTCTCGGCTTCGGCGAGCACGTTGTTTGCAGTTGAAAAGAGGCGCACCACGAACCCCGCGCCTTCAAGGTGATGCCGGAGGAGATGAGCTATGTCCGCTTCATCCTCCACTACGAAGATGATAGGCTTCACGCCCTAATTCTACTTGCAAATTGCTGAAGATACAGCCTCCGGATTGGCGATTAACCAAACTTTCACAATTCTTGCGGGCGCTCCGGGTACCAGTTCGGGAATGGTCGCTACCGACTCCTAAGCCGTCTCCGCCGGGTAGCCTGAAAGGCCATCGAACTTTATCCCAGCCGGCAACGTTTGCCGTCCGGCGCTTCATGCAGTAAACCTCGAAGGCTGCGCCAAGGTGGCTCAGGGTTTGCGAAGTGCGCTTGATTGAGTTTCTGGAAAAATGGCGTGTTAGTTGGCTAGCGCAAAGTTGGCTAGGGCTCTGCGGCGGGATATTTTTGTTCTAAGTTCGGAAACTTGAACAAAACTTAAATAGTTAACGCGCTTCCCGCTGCAACAGGCATTGTCGTACGCGGTTGCGCTTCATGACTTGCTGCATTCCGAAAGGAGTTTTCCCTTGGCAACTTTGCTTAGTCTGATTCTCGCCTTCTCATCCTTCGTCGGCACTGCAACTTCGACAGCCGGCGGCACCTCCACCACTCCCCCCGGGGTCGTTCAGCCAGACGGAAGTTCCGGACCGCCGCCACTCGGCAGGTAGGACTTCGCCGCTGCATTTGCTCGCTGCCGGGTTTGCGGGTATCCTAACGCTACCCGGCAGCTATGCTTTCGACGTACCAGCTCGTAGTTTGGGTCGCCGCCCCGATCATGCAAGTTTTGATTGCAGCGGTTATGGTGCGCCGAAAACTCTCGGCGGAGTTTCCAGTCTTTTTCGCCTACACTCTCTTCCATGTCGTGCAAGTTCCCATTGAGCTCTATTGCTACTTCCATTCCCACGCGCTCTATTTCTATGCCTTCTGGATTATCCAAGCGTTCGACTTCCTGCTGGTGATTGCTGTCATCCAGGAACTGTTCGGCGCGGTATTGCGCGAGTATGAGATTCTGAAAAGAAGGGCCCATAAGATCTACCGCTGCGCCGTTCTGATACTGGTAGGGGTGGCATTCGGGACCGCGCTGCTGGCGTCCGGCACCGAGACGGACCGCACCGTCGCAGGCCTGCTGACGATTGATACCAGCTCGATGATCATTCAGTTGGGAGTTCTGGCGACTCTGTTCGTGATGTCGCGGATGCTAGTGCTGGGCTGGGGACAGTTGCCATTCGGAATTGCACTCGGCTTCGGGGTGATGGCGAGCGTGCAGCTTGCAGTTTCGATAATGCGGAGTTATCTGGGAGATGGAAGCACTCCGGGCTATGTCTTGCTCCGTCCTCTCGCCTATAACTTGGCCGTTTTGGTCTGGCTTTTCCATGCGGCGAAACGCGAGCGGCGCAAACCGGCATCCGCGCTGCCGCCGGAAGCGGACATAAGCCGTTGGAACGAAGCCTTGGAAAAGATGTCGCGTTTCTGAATGCGGCGACGACTCTCGCTGCATGGGTCGAAATGCGCGCGACCGCCCACGCACGCACTACATCCTGTCGAACTTTAGCTCGCCTCTGGCCCGCATTTCGGAAGGCAGGAGAGCGCTGTAGATAGCGGTGTTGACCGGCAAATCGAGCCCTAGCTCCTTGCCGATGCGAGCTACTGCCCCGCACAGCGACTCCAGTTCGGAGGGACGCCCTTCCAGAATATCCCGCTGCATGGACGTTGTGCCGCCTGGGGGCATGCCATCGACGATGGCCATGGTGTCATCCACGGCACTGGCCGGCATCTTTACGCCCTTTGCTTTTGCCAGGGCGTCGATTTCCCGAATTGTCCGGTACAGCAACTGCCGGGTTGCTGGTGTCTGGCGCACAATGCCTGCCGGCGCTCTGGTGACACTGCCCACTCCCCCAAGCGCGGTAATAAAGAGAAACTTGAGCCAAAACCTGACGTGGATATCTTCCGGAATGGCGGCTTGGACGCCTGACTTGGCGATGGCCGCTCGCAGCGGTTCAAGCCTTGGCGTGCGGGAATTGTTCTGCTCTTTAAACGCGATGAAAGGCTCAAGGCCGAAATGCCGAATGTGTCCCGGCTCGACGATCGTGCTCATCAGGCCGCAGAGCCCAACCAGGACCTTGTCGCCTCCCACCATCCGCGACAACTCATCCGGGGCCTCAACCCCGTTCTGTAACGGAACGACCATGGTTTGTGGGCCAACGAGGGGTTTCAGGATGGGAGCCAGTTCCGCAATTTGCCAAGCCTTAACGGCCACCAGCACGACATCGACTGGCCCGACCTCGTTCGGTTGTTCTGAAACTCGAACACTGGGCAACACAAAATCACCTTTTGCGCTATCCACTTTCAGCCCATGCTGACGCAGGGCTTCCAGGGTGCGGCCCCGTGCCAGGAACCAGACGTCTTCTCCCGACTGCGCCAGTCTGCCACCGAAGTAGCCGCCAACCGCTCCCGCCCCGATCACCGCAAATCGCATGGTTCCTTCCTCCAGCAAAGCATCGACGCCTGCCAATGCGCCACCTGCTATCAATCTAAACCATTTGCGCCTTGTGCGTATCCGGTCGTGACGGAGGCGCAACGCGGTTCACTCAGCGCCAAACGAAAAAGGCAGCCGCTGAAGCGACTGCCCGATCCGGAGCCCTTGCCATACTCAGCTATCGCGACGATGCAGCGTCGGTTGCTCGTCATCCTTTTTCTGATTCTGGTCCTTCTGATTCTGATCGCTGTCGTTCGTATTGCCGCTCGGCTCTCCGCGGCGAAGTGAAGGACGGCTCTCCTTCTTCTCCTCGACCTTGCGCCGGTTTTGCAGTTTAGCCAAGCGCGATTTCACCGTCTGAAACTCCGACGTATCGACCAGATACTGGTTGCGATCCGGAAGAATCCGCCCGATTTCTTCTTGTGTTTTCTCGATGCGATCAGGCGTGGGAGGATGGTTTTCGAAGGTCTTATCGAGCAATCCTGGCTTCTTCTTTTCCATCGCTTCAATCTTCTCGAAGAACTGCACGAAAGCCTGCGGATCATAGCCAGACTTGTAAAGATACTCCACGCCGAGGTAGTCGGCCTGAGCCTCGAATGCGCGCGAGAACTTCAGAAACGCCACTGGCAGTCCAATGCCGGCAATACCCGAGACCGCGTAACCGATACCGCCGCCGACAAAGATGAGCGGGATGGCCGCGAGATTTGCGAGCTGTCCGCGGGTGGCGCCGCGGACGGCATGGCAAGCGGCGACGTG
>JBEKBO010000055.1:0-27956 GCA_050015355.1 Candidatus Korobacteraceae bacterium
ACGTGGCTTCAGTCGAGGTTTACCACCTCCGCTGGGGCCGCATTGGTCGGCTAGAATCAACTGAGTTTCCAAAACCACCCTTGCCCCCGCCTGTTCGTTAGCTTATCGACGGATTAGGGCCTGGCGATTTTGCCTTGACATTCAGAATCGCCCTCCCGTATTGTTTCGCTCGAACAGATTGCATGCAATCATAAATCAATTTTCATCAAAGAATGAGTGGGTCTGTCCGGCGGGGTTCATGGTTGCCTTGCCGAGGTAGACTGGCTTCGCGAAAGGTATATCCTATTAGCCCGGCTGCGGGATATACCTGCCGGGAAACCGCTCTACGGCAAAACCAGGGAAGCTATGTCCTTTTTCGTTTCGTCAAGGTCGCCGCTCCCTGATGGTCGCATCGACCGGAGTGCTCTGGGCTCCGGGATACACCATCCCTGGTTTTGCGATAGCTGCCTCATGAATAATCAGCCGGTTGCCGCTGAAGAGAGTTTTGAACATCGATGCCGATCGCACTGATAAGCACACTGGACACGAAGGGGCGCGAGGTCGCGTACCTTAAGTCGTGCCTCAAGGAGTTGGGGCGGTCGGTGGTGGTGATCGATGTAGGTCTGGCGGAGCCTGTCGGAGTTGCGCCGGAGATTTCGCGATTCGAGGTGGCTGAGGCCGCCGGGGCCGATTTGCGCAAGCTGACCGGACGGCAGCGCGATGAAGTGATGGCTACGATGGGACGCGGAGCTGGCGAGGTGTTGCACAGGCTCTGGGCTCAGGCCGAGTTGTCGGGTGTGCTTGGACTGGGCGGAAACCAGGGTACGGCAGTCGTCTGCGCCGCCATGCGCGAACTGCCGCTGGGTGTTCCCAAGTTCATGGTGTCGACGGTTGCCTCGGGGAACATGCGTCCCTACATCGGGACCAGTGATATCGCCGTGCTGTTTTCGGTGGCCGATCTGTTAGGCGGGCCGAACCCTGTGCTCGAACCGGTGCTGCGAAACGCGGCGGCGGCGATTGCCGGCATGGCTTCGATGCCGCCGGGTTCAGGCACATCCGACAGACCTTTGGTGGCAATCACGGCGTTGGGAAACACGCACCCGGCGGTGGCGAGAGCGGTGGAAATTCTGCGTGGCGCGGGATTGCAGATTGCGGTCTTCCATGCTTCCGGGGCCTGCGGCTCCGCCATGGAACGATTGATTCGCGCCGGCCGCGTGGCGGCGGTGCTGGAGCTTACGCCGCATGAGCTGACGGAAGAGGTATTGAAAGCCGGCGTCTACCAGCCGGTGGAAGGCGAACGTCTGATTGCCGCCGGAGAGATGGGCATTCCTCAGGTGGTGGCTCCGGGCAGCGTCGAGTATCTTTGCTTCGGACCGCGGGAGTCGATTCCGGCGCGCTTGCGGCGAAGACGTATGTACTTGCACAACCGCTCGAACACCAACGTCAGGACCAGCCGCGAAGAGATGGCCAAAGTGGGCCGGGTACTTGCCGAGCGGCTGAATCGGGCCAAGGGTCCGGTTGCCATGGTCTTGCCGCTGAAGGGCTGGTCGATCTACGGCGCTCCCGGGGGACCGTTGCATGACGCGGCCGCCGATGCGGCTTTTGTGCAATCGCTGACGCGCACTTTGCGCAAGGACATAGCGTTCCACAAGCTTCCGCTGCATATAAACGACCCGGAATTTGCCCAGCACTGCTGTCAGTTGCTGATGGAATTTATGGCGAAGCAAGCGGGTAGCGAGGGCAAAAGGAAACCCAGGTTAGCGCCGGACAATCACCCCAGCGAGCGGGGCTCGCCGGGGACCCCGATCAAGGCGGCGCGGAAGCTGGGGCGCGCAAGGGGAAACACCCCCTGACATGGGGCATCGGTGCAGCTTCTCGAACTTAGGTTGGTGGAGAGGGACGATGAATACGGCCATGACGAAAACGGTTGAAGACAGCGATTATGCAGTTCCGGCGACCATGAAAGCGTGGGTCCTGGATGGTCCGGGGCAGCTCAGGTTCGCGGAAAAAGCCGTGCCGGAACCGGGACCGGCCGAAGTTTTGCTGCGTGTCGATGCCTGCGCCTTTTGCGGCACCGATGTCGAGATTATTGCCCGGGGAGTGCCGGCGTTGATCCAGGGCGGCCTGCCGTTCAACAAGCAGTTCACCCCGGGCCACGAGTACATGGGCACGGTGGTCAAACTCGGCGCCGGTGTCGACGAATATAGCGTCGGCGACCGCGTGGCGGTCGAAATCCACGCCGGATGCGGGCGCTGCGAAAGGTGCCGTTCGGGCATGTACACCTCCTGTACGAACTACGGCAAAAATTACGGTGAACACGACAAGGGACATCGTGCCAACGGCTTCACCACCGACGGAGGCTTTGCGGAATATGCGATCAACCACGTCAATACGCTGGTTCATGTGCCTGACTGGATGAGCGACGAAGAGGCTACGCTGATTGTGACGGCCGGGACAGCCATGTACGGGCTGGACGCGCTCGGCGGATTGATCGCGGGAGAAAGCCTGGTGGTCACCGGTCCCGGCCCAATCGGGCTGATGGCAGTGGCAGTGGGCAAGGCGCTGGGTGCGGACCCGGTGATCCTGACTGGCACTCGCGACGCCAGGTTGCAGCTTGGCCTGAAGCTGGGCGCCGATTATGTGATCAACGTCAGGAACGAAGACCCGGTGCAGGCGGTGAAGCGGATCACCGGCGGCAAAGGGGTTCACTATGTAATGGAGTGCTCGGGCAGTCCCGGGGCTCTCAACGAGGCGCTGGACATGGTAAACCGCGGAGGCAAGATCTGCCTGGCCTCGTACCCGTCGGAGCCTGTGCTGGTGGACCTGGCCAAACTGACGCGCAACAATATCTTCTTGTACGGCATTCGCGGCGAAGGCAGGAGCGCGACCCACAGGGCGGCGGCGCTCATGAAGCAGAAACGCTTCGACGCGAAGCTGCTGCACACGCACACCTTCCCGCTGGCGGAGGTGCCGACCGCGTTGAAGTATTGTCGCGAGAGAATCGAAGACGCGATTAAGGTCGTGGTCAAGGTGCACGGCTCCTGAGCCAGGGCTATCAAGAAACAAAAGGTGGCTCGACTTCGCTCGCCATGACAGTCTGAATATGTCGGGATACACCTACGGGAACCGGGGGCTCCGTGTCACCCAACAAACGCTAAATAAGTTCCAAAGGAGAAAGCAAGCATGGCAACGCTACCGAAATATGATCTTCTGGAGGTGCCGTGGACCGATGTGGCGGCATGGATCAAGGCTGGAAACGACGTGGTGATGATCCCCATCGGCAGCATGGAGAAGCACGGCCATCACGTGCCGCTGGGAGTCGATTCCTATACCACCATGGGCAGCGTGGAACGGGCGGCTGTGAAAGCCAAAGTTCCCTACACCCCGCTGATGCCTTTTGGCGTTTCCCCGCACCACATGGGGGAAGCGGGTTGGGGCACGGGCACCGTCTCATTGCCGTTTGAGACCTACCGGACCGTTCTGTATGCTATTGGCCGCAGCCTGATTTTTTCCGGCTTCAACAAGCTGATTTTCGTTTCGCACCACGGCACAAACATGCAGCCGCAGGGAGAGGTGCTGCGTACGCTGCGGGCCGAGACCGGCTGCTTCTGCGCTTTTTATAAGACTCCAACCGAGAGAGAATGCGCGGTCGTGGCCGACCTCATGACCGGCCCACCCGAGGAGACTCCAGGTTGGCATGCGGGCGAGCTGGAGACCTCTACCTGCATGGCGTACATGAAGGAAAAGGGGACTTATGAAGGTTCCATCATGATGGAACGCGGCAAGCCCGACCGGGCGCACGCTCCCAAATGGATGGGGCCGAAGTTCTCCAAGCGCGACGGAACCAACACCGTGATTTTCCAGGGCTCGGAGAACATTTTCATTCCGATGCTGCATCACGAGTACTCGGATACGGCGACCATCGGCAACCCGCAACGCTCCAGCGTGGAGCAGGGCATTGCAGTTTTTGAGCGCATCAGCGATCATTTGGCGGCGTTCCTGGAAGAGGTCAAGAAGTTCCCGTTCCAGGTGCCCGCGGAAAAGAGAGATTGGCCGGGCCGTTTCTGGAGAGGGTAGCGGTCCACCCCAACATGCGCAACCTTGATTTCCTACGAGACTGAGCGAGCGCTTGAGCGGGACTGAAGTTCCGCAGCGAAAGGCTACCTTGGTACGGCGCATGTTGGGGACCCCGGCTCGACTTCTCTCGCCATGACAGTCTGAGTTAGATTGGGATATACGTTCCAGGGAATCACGCTCCAGGCAGTTTTACGAACTACAGTCAAGGATCAAATATGGCAGGCATCGGCGAAGGGAAGATCGCAGCGCAGCCGGACGCGGTGGTCGCGCGTTGTGCGGAAGAATTGCAGGCAATCTGTCAGAGGGCCTACGACCGGGGTCTGGTCGGCGGAGCCGGAGGCAACATCAGCGTGCGCATTCCCGGCAGGGAAGAGGCTTTAATTTCAGCCACCGGCGTCTCGCTGGGCGCAATAACGCCGGCGACAATGGTGCGGGTCAGCCTGCAGGGAGAGGTTCTGGAGGCGCACGGGGGCTGCCGTCCCTCGAAGGAAACTGGATTCCATGTGTGCGCCTACCGGCTGCGTCCGCAGATTGGGGCGGTGGTGCACCTTCATCCGCCCTTTGCCACAGCCTTTGCGGTGCGAGGCAAAGAGATTCCGCTGGTCACTGACGGCGCGACGCTCATTCTGAAGCGCATTCCAGTGGTCGGCCATGCGCCCTCCGGGTCGGCGGAGTTGCACCGGATCGTCGAGGAGGGGCTGCTGCGTTATCCGGAGGCGAAGGTAATCCTCATGGAGCGCCATGGCATGTTCAGCATGGGCGCCGACCTGACGATGGCATACAACCTGGCCGACCTGGTGGAAGACACGGCAAAAATCGCGTTGCTGGCCCGGTTGATCCCGGATTAGCGAGGTTTCAGAGAACTTCAGGAAACTACCCCACGTTAGCCCAGTCACCCCAACGAGCCGAGCCTCGTCGGGGGCCCCGACACGGGCGAACGTGGGGCACCAGCACTTCCTAGTGGATACTGCCGGTTACCCAGTCGTTATTCCCACATATTCAGACTGTCATGGCGAGCGAAGTCGAGCCACCTTTTGTTCCTGTTGCCAAAAACAAAGGGTGGCTCCACTTCGCGCCCGAACAGCTTCTTGCTTGTCGAATGTCAATGTCGGGTACGCAGCTTGGCTGCTCCGGCCTCGGGCGCTCGGCGCTCCGGTCGCCATGACATTCCCCTGAGAATTTTTGGACACCAACAAGAGAACCGCCCTAATGGCTTTTTTCCGTCTGCTCCGGTGGCGTATCTGCGTTCGAGTCGGGCGTCTGCGTGGGAGCTGCTTCCCGCTTGCTTTCCTTTTCCAGGGCGTTGAAGTGATCGACCACGCGTTGCGTCTGCGCGTGCAGATGCTGGCGAAGCAATTGGCCAAGTTCGGCGCCTGAGCGCCGCACCAAGGCGTCGAGAATTGCCTCATGCGACTTGATGGCGTCGGCCCAACGGGTGTGATCCCAAAGATTCATGAGAAAACGGGCACGCATGACGCGAAGCGCCAGGGCATCGTGGTTGGCGGTGAGCAACTGGTTGCCGGCAGCCTCGACAATGCGCCGGTGAATGGATTGATTGACCCGGAAGTATTCGGGCACCTGGGCGCGCAGGTAGTGCGCGAACATCTGGTAGTGCAGCGCCCGGATATCGGCGATGACGTCGTCGGGAGCGCGCTCGGCCGCCAGTCCCCCGGCCAGGCCCTCGAGGGCGGCCATGATCTCCATGGCATCGCAAATCTCTTTTTTGCGGAAGGTGGGGACGCGCGCTCCCCGGTTGGGGAGAATTTCGACCAAGCCTTCGGAGCGGAGCACCTTGAAGGCCTCGCGCAGCGGGGTGCGTGAAACCTTGAAGCGTTCGCACAGGGAGCGCTCGACAATGCGCGAGCCGGGCTCAAGCTCTCCCTGGAGGATCATCTGCCGGATCTTCGAGAGAACTTCCTCGTGCAGACTGCCGGAATTTTTGTTCTTGCCTGTTTCCAGCGATTGCATGCAAATCTAAGGGTTGAGTAACCGACGTTATTTTAGTGTCAAGAACGCAGCCGGGTCTAGCGGTGTTTAGAAGAGCATAGGGTTTCCAAGGTGTCGAAGATCGCACTGCGTCGTACGTCCTAAGCAGACGACTGCCGCTATGGTGCGGACGGCACGCCTGAAATCGCAAGTGAATGCAATCGTGAGCCTGCTAAACTGCCTGGCCGGCGCAGAATCCCGACGCCCAGGCCCACTGGAAGTTGAAGCCGCCGAGCTGTCCGGTTACATCCACCACCTCGCCGATGAAGTACAGACCCGGCACTTTGTGACACTCCATGGTTTTGGCGGATAGCTCGCCGGTATCCACGCCGCCGGCGGTGACCTCGGCTTTCTCATAGCCTTCCGTGTCCGCGGGAATAATCTCCCAGTGATGTAGGCGTCGCTCCAACTCGGCGAGGGAGTGATTGCTCCAATTTTCCGGCGAGTTTGCCTCCAGCCAGCGGTCGGCAAAGCGGGCAGGCAAAGCCTTGCGGAGCGCGACTCGCGCCGAAGCCGTGTCGCGGCCACCGCTTTGCGCCAGCATCGGCGTGATGACGTCCTGCGCCGGCGCCAGATCGAGAACGACCGCCTCCGGCTCGCGCCAGTAAGAGGAGAGTTGAAGGATAGCCGGGCCGCTGAGGCCGCGATGCGTGATGAGCATCTTTTCCGCGAAGCGCCGGCGCCCAATGGAAGCGGTCACGCCGAGCGACACTCCGGCGAGATCGCACCAGCGTTGCCGATCCGGGTCGCTAAACAGCAGCGGAACCAGCGCGGGACGACACGGCTGGACGCGCAGCCCGAATTGACGCGCCAGTTCATAGCCGAATGCGGTGGCGCCCAGCTTGGGAATCGAGAGCCCGCCGGTGGCCACCACGAGCGCGGGAGCATGGAACTCATCGGCAGCGGTGCGGACGACGAAATGCTCGGGCCGCGAAACCTCGCGGATTTCACTTCCAGTGACGATGCGGACGCCGGCCCGGCGGCACTCTTCCTCGAGCATGGCGAGAATCTGCTGGGCGGAGCCATCGCAGAAAAGCTGGCCCAGGGTCTTCTCGTGATAGGCAATGGAGTGCTTGCCGACCAAGGCAATGAAATCGGCGGGCGTGTAGCGGGCGAGCGCCGACTTGGCGAAGTGCGGGTTGGCGGAGATAAAGTTTTCCGGCCCGCAATAGATGTTGGTGAAATTGCAGCGTCCGCCGCCGGAGATGAGGATCTTTTTGCCGATGCGGGGAGCGTGGTCGTGCAAACATACGCGGCGGCCTCGCTTGCCGGCCTCGATGGCACACATCAGTCCGGCGGCGCCTGCACCTAGAATGATGGCATCAAAGGTTTGTTTCACGAGGACGCAATCGGCAGCTATTGACCGCCGCAACCTACTTCCCTACCATTACAGATCGACCCATCATATCAATTCAAGTTCTGTAATTTAACGAATGCATTCAGAAGCGAGAGATAGATCATCATGAAGAGCACAGCCATGCGGGGAGCAGATGCGCTGCTCGAAGCCCTGAAAGTTGCGGGTATCCGGACGATCTTCACCCTGTCCGGAAATCACGTCATGTCGGTTTTCGATGCCGCCGTCGATAACGAAATCGAACTCATTCACGTTAGACAAGAGGGCGCGGCGGTTCACATGGCCGACGCCTGGGCGCGCATGAGCGGCAAAGTCGGCGTCGCGCTGGTGACCGGCGGACCGGGACATGCCAATGCGATCAGCGCTTTGTACACCGCCAAGTGCGGGGAAATGCCGGTGGTTCTGCTCTCCGGGCACGCGCCGTTGCGCGAGCTTGGGCTGGGTGCATTCCAGGAAATGAGCCAGGCGGAAATGGCCGCGCCGGTGACCAAGGCGTCGTGGACGGCACAGTCCACAGCCACGTTGCCGAAAGACCTTGCCCGCGCCTTTCGCATTGCGCAGTCGGGGCGTCCCGGCCCGGTTCATGTGAGCCTGCCGTCAGACGTGCTGGAGGCCGAATTTAGCGGCAGCCGCCCCGAGGCCGGAGAGTTCGCGGCGGAGCCGCAGGCGCTGGCGCCGGTAGCGGCCCAGGCGATTGTTCGGGAGTTGGCAAACGCGCAGCGGCCGCTGGTTATTGCGCCGCCCTTGCTGGCCACGCCCCCGGGACGAAAGCTGGTCGACGGGCTGCGGCGGGCTTTGGGTGTGCCGGTGGTGGTGATGGAGAGTCCGCGCGGCATCAACGATCCGGGTCTGGGAGCCATCGCCGAAATACTTGCGGAATGCGACTTGATCGTCTTGCTCGGCAAAGCGCTGGATTTCACTTTGCGCTTCGGCAAAGCGCCAACCATGGCAGCGCAGTGCCGCTGGATCGTGATCGAGCCGGATGTCGAGCTGCTGGCACGCGCGGCACGAACGCAAAAGGAGCGTTTGAGCCTGTCGGCGATTGCCGACGCCCGCAGCGCGGCGAAGGCTCTGATGCTGGCGGCGGCAGACGGTGGCGCGGGCCGTCATGAGAAGTGGGCGGCGGAGGTGCAGGCGGCAATCGATTACCGTCCCTGGGGATCGGATGCGGCAGCATTTCCGCGGAATGGCGGGATGCATTCCACGGCGATGTGCCTCGGCCTGCAACCATTTCTGGACCGCCATGCCGATGCCATATTTGTCTGCGATGGCGGCGAAGTCGGACAGTGGGCCCAGGCGGTATTGAAGGCTCCGCAGAGGGTCATCAACGGCTTTGCCGGAGCCATCGGATCGGCGATTCCGTTCGCCATAGGAGCCAAGAAAGCATGCCCGGGCAGTCCCGTTCTGACCGTCCTGGGCGATGGCACATTTGGTTTCCACATGGCCGAGTTCGATACCGCCGTGCGCAATAACCTGCCGTTCGTGGCGGTCGTCGGCAACGATGCCAAGTGGAACGCCGAGTATCAGATACAGGTGCGCGATTTCGGCGAGCCGCGGGCACTGGGCTGCACGCTGGGGCAGGCGACCCGTTATGACTTGGTCGCCAGTGCCCTGGGCGGCCATGGCGAGTTCGTGGTAAAAGGCGAGGATTTGCCCGGCGCGCTCGTCCGGGCGTTCGCCAGCGGCAAACCGGCGTGCGTCAATGTATTGATCCAGGGAACGCCGGCGCCGATTGTGCGGCGGAAGAAGTGAGATTACCCCAGCGAGCCGAGCCTCGCCGGGGACCCCGACGCGGGCGAACGTGGGGCACCATTGAGCTTCAAGTCTTGCCCGGTTCCTACCATATCCCGATCAACTTCCAATACGGCAAGCCGACGGCGAAGTTGATGAGGAAACTCACGGCGGCGACGGCGGCGCCCATCTTCCACCAGGTGCGCTGGTCGACGTATCCGGTTCCGAACAAGACGGGCGACAAGGCTCCGCCGTAGTGCGTGAGCATGCCGCCGTATCCCGCGCCGAACGCAACCAGGAAGAACAGGGGCAGAGCAGGAACCCGGGTCACCACCGCGATGGTGAAGACGACGGGAATCATGGTTGCTACGAACGCAGCCATCGAGGCGAATACGTATCTGACCACCACGCTCAGAAAAACCAGGGCGGCGATGATGAGCAGAGGATGGAATCGGGTGACGTTGAGGTTGGCGGCGATCGTCTTGGCCAGCCAGTCGAAGAATTTCACCCGCGACAGGGCCTCGGCCACGCCGATGATTCCGCCGTACCAGATGAACGTGCTCCAAGCCGCTTTGGATTGCAGGATGGTTTCCCAGGTGACCACGCCGGTGAGCAGACATCCGGCGACAAAGCCGATGGCAACCGCGGTGGCGTCGATCTTGAGAAACGATCCCAAAGCCCACCCGGCCACGGCCAACACAAACAGCACACTGAGGATTTTTTCCTTCGCCGACATGGGTCCCAATGTCGTCAGTCCCTTCTCGGCGATGGCATGATTGTCAATCCTGGTGAGCTCGGGCGGGTACAGCTTGTAAACCACCCACGGAATCGCCAGCAGGCACGCCAAGCCGGGCACCAGCGCCGCTTTGGCCCAGAGCAACCAATCGACGTGGATCTTCAGGATGCTCTCGCCAAAGGAGAGGACGAGCGCATTCGGCGCCATGGCGGTGAGGAACGTGTATCCGGTGGTGAAGCTTGTGTAATAGAGGACCAGGGTGAGATAAGCGCCGATGCGGCGAGCGCTTGGTCCGGGGTAAGAATCCAGGGCGACGGAGACGCTCTGAAAGACGGGATAAACCATGCCGCCGGTTCTGGCGGTATTCGATGGGGTCGCCGGACTGATGACCAGGTCGGTCAGGACGGCGACGTAGCCCAATCCCAGCGTCGTCTTTCCGAGCTTGGCGATGAGAAAATAAGCGACTCGCCGGCCCAGTCCGGTGGAAATGAAAGCCGCGCTGATCATGAACGCCGAAAAGACCAGCCAGGCGGTCGTGCTGGCGTAGCCGCTGAGCAGAGCACCCAGATTGCCGAAGGCCAGGCCGGAGATCGCGATCACGGCAATCAAGATCACTGCTTCATCGAAGGGCCGCAGGATCAGCCCGACAATGGCCGCCAGGTAAACCGCGAACAGCCGCCACGCGCCAACACTCAACCCGGCGGGCGCGGGAGCCAAGACGAGGACGAGCAGTACGGCCACGCATACGCCCAGTTTCCATAGTTTGGGATCGAGCTTGCTTTTATGTTGTGGTTCGGTGCGGCCCTGGCGCACTTCGCTTCCGGCAGCCATAACCCCTCCTTTTACGGCCTGTGGAACACAGGCGGGTTTCCCCGGTGTCAATGGTATAGCACCGCAAGCGAACCAGTTGGAAGCCGAAAACGCCTTCAACACCATGAGGTCATTATTCCATCGAAATTTCTGCTCAGGTCGCTATGCTTGACCCTCACAGCCATGAGTCGGATTACAAGGATCAATTACGTCAAGCAGTTCTGGGTGTTTCGCAATTTCACTTGGCCTACCGACCTTCCTGACTTTTCTCGGTTCAATCTGATTTACGGACTCAATGGATCGGGAAAAAGCGTCCTCTCGACGCTGTTCCAAAACATAAAGACAAAACAGCCATTGCTAGAAGCTCAAGCGCAATTCAGGATCGATGATCAAGATGTGTCGCTAAACTCCATTTCACCTCAGTCCGTCCTGCCCAAGGTTAGGGTCTTCAACAAGTCCTTCGTCGACGAGGCCGTCTTTCCTAGCTTTTCGGCTGAGATTGCACCGGTTTTCTACATTGGAAGTAAGAGTGTCGAACTGCAGAAAGGGATCGAAAAGCTTCAAGAAGGGCTTGCTCAAGAGCGGGCTGCAAAGGTCCGGAATGAATCGTCGAAAACTGTCGCAAGCAACGGGCTCGACGATTTCTGCATTCAACAGGCAGCGGCCATTAAAGAGATTTTGAGAAGTTCCGGCAGGAACCTGTACAACAACTACGATAAGTCGAACTTCAACAATGCTGTAACAGCTCAGGCTAAGGTCGAACCTCCGGCTGACAGCGTTAGTCAGCAACGGAAAGATGAGCTTCTGGCCGAAGTGCGCGGATCAGTTAAAGACTCCGTCACTCCCATATTGATCACGTTTCCTGATGTGGATGCTCTTACGGACGAAATACGCGACGTGCTGAAACGGACGGTGGTGTCCACAGTTCTTGCCGAGCTCGCGGCCAACCCAACAGTCGCGAATTGGGTAAGAGACGGGCTGACTTTGCATACAGGCGAGAACAAGTCTGAGGCCTGTCGGTTCTGTGGCCAGTCACTACCGATATCCCGTATCGAAGCAATAGAGGCCCACTTCAATGATCATTTCAAGCAATTCGCGGAGGGCCTAGACGTTCTGGAGTCGCGTATTGAGAGTCACAAGAAGATTCGTAAGGACGCTGATGCTCCCGACAAGGCCGCTCTGTACGATCACCTTTCCATAAGATATTCAGAACTGTTGCAGAAACTCAATGAAAACCTTTCGGTAATGGTCACGTTTTTGGACGCCCTTCTCTCCGCGGCCCGCCAGAAACGCAACGATGCTTTCCAATCACTGGATCTAGACCCCTATATTGATTCCGTTCAGCGATTCGATCGTGCAAAGGCTGAAGACATTGTTCGGCAGGTGAACGATGTCATCGAGCAGCACAATCAGAGAACAAAGAACTTCGAGTCAAGCATTGCTACTGCCCGGAAGAATGTCGAGAAGGCTTATGTCATTGATGGAGTGCCGGCCTTCAAGACCAAGTCTACCGCCGTAGATACCCTCACCTCTGCTGTCGCCGCGAACGATAAACGCATGCGTGAGATCGAAGCTGAGATCCGCGAGTTGGAGCGCCAGTTTGTTGAGCATCGCCTACCAGCAGAGGAGTTGACGGCCGAATTGGCGAGTTATCTCGGCAGGAATGAAATTAGATTTGAGGTCGCGAGAACCGGCTATTCGATAACACGGGACGGCGTGCGTGCCAGCAATCTGAGCGAGGGAGAACGCACAGCAATTGCGTTCCTGTATTTCTTGAAGACGCTTCAAGACAAAGACTTCAAAGTCGCTGACGATATTGTTGTAATTGACGACCCGGTATCGAGCCTCGACAGTAACGCACTTTTCAGCGCTTTCGGATATATGAAGGAGCGCACAAGATCGCCCAACCAGCTTTTTGTCTTCACCCACAATTTTTCTTTTTTTCGACAGGTTAAAAACTGGTTCGATCACGTAAACAAGATGAAGAAGACCAAGGGTGACGCTCAGTTCTACATGCTACAGAGCGTCTTCAATGGTAGCCAGAGGAACGCTGTGATGGCGCCCTTGGACAAAATGCTCGACAGGTATGCGTCCGAATATCACTATCTGTTCAAGAGGGTCGTCGATGTCGCAAGCAGCACCGCGCCGGAAGCGCGCTTGGAAGCGTATTATGCGATTCCGAATATGGCGCGACGACTCCTTGAAAGTTTCCTTTCGTTCAGGTATCCGTCAGCTATCGGGAAACTCTATCTGCAACTTGAGTCCTCATCGTTCGATCCGGGGAAGCGAATTAGACTACTGCGGTTTCTCGATACCTACTCACACGACAGTACTGTCGGCGACCAAGGGCACGATCCGTCAATATTGGCTGAAACGCCGCAGGTAATGCGAGAGCTGCTGCAGTTTATCGAATTCGAAGATCAAGGACATTATCAGGAAATGCTCAAAGTCGTAGGAGGCGGCCAGGTACAGGCTGCTGCGGCCAGCACCGGTGGCCAAGGCTCGCCAAACTAGTATGGTAGTGTGCGAATCGTCGTCAATCCGGAAGATGCCCCATTATCGAAACCCTCTGGAGAGTCACTGGCGACTAATTGGTCTTTGGGGGTGGAACCGGTTTGGCGGGCGTGGCGGGCGCGGTCACGTTGGGCGGCGTTTTGGCCGTGGGCTTGGGCTCCAGGATGATATAGGGGACCTTGTCCTGTTGATAAAGCGCGCGCAGCGGGTTAGTCAGGAACGGCGGCGCGTGGTCGCCGGCAATGATCACCGTCATCGGCGGAAGGCCCGGGCGCAACACCAGCCTGGCAACCGCCTGGTTGGTTTCAAACTGCACCCTGACCACATTGCAGACCTCGTGATAACGCCTGCTGAAGTCGAAGTTCTCGCAGGGGAATTGCGAACTTGCGGCGGTCTTATCGTCGACCGGAAGATGAGCGGTCAGGGTCATCCAGTGGATGAACAAGCGCTGGTTTCGGTGCGCGGCAATCAGGTCGCCAATGTAGGACGCAACCTCCGTATCGCAATTCCCGGCGAATGCCGAACCGCATACCCCCTTCAACTTGGCCGAAAGCTCTTCCCGGAAGATCAGCTCCTGGATGCCGATCTGCGGATACCAGCTTTGACGGTCGAACATCTTCTTGGTGAACCCGTGCACGCCGATGGTGCGATACCCGAGCTTGCGGAATTTCCAGGGCAGACAGTCGCGGAGGGTATCGGGCGTGCTATCTCCGGGGCCAAGGGACGTATCGCACAGCTCCCGCATTTCTCCTCCGACGGTGCCTCCAAAAAAGGCCACGGAACCGCGACGAAACGTGTACCGGGCTTTCACCTCGGGGCTCTCCAGAGGGGCGAGCACAGCGTCCTGGTCGGCGGCGTTCTTCAGGCCGCCAAGCGATTCCTCCAGGATGATCAGCACGTTTTGCGGAGATGATCCATCACCGTAGGCGAGCGCGGGGGCGGCGGAGTATGCGGCGGACTGAGTTTTTTGCCGGGATTGCAAGGGGTTGAACAGCGCCATGCTTTCCTTGATCTCGGTGGCCAGCGAGGAGCCGACCAGGACCTCGGGACCCTGCTTGGTCCACGAATCGGTAAGAACTCCGCGGGCCAGCCAAATGGGAACGAGCAGAACAGAGGCCACGCCCAGCAACAGGGAGGCATGACGCGATTCTTTCCGCATATCGGCCGCACAGCCCATCCAGGCTATGGCGCAGGCAACCGCCAGCAGAGCGAGAGCCATGGGCGCGGTGAGCCAAGGCGAGACTTGCCGCAGGTCCTTCAGATAGCGGAGTGCGGTTCCGAAATCAAAGTAATAAATCTCGGAAAAGGAGCAGATAGCGTCGGCACAATACAGAAGTATCGCCACCACTGCTATATAAAGCTTTCTTCCGCGAAACCAGCAGACGAGAAAGCCCAGGGCAAGGTAGTCGATCGAGATCCAGGCTCTTCGCACCGGAAGGACGAAACGCAGGAGCGCAAAGATCAGGTTGGGCAGAGCAAAGACGGTGAGCAGGGGCAAAAAAGCGCGCCAGTGCTGCCTGCTCCAGTTGGGAATCTTCCGGAAAATCGGGAACAACCGGTCCACCCAGTGCGAGTTGGCGTCAGTCGGCACTAATGTCTTACAGCATACCCGCACCGCCTGAAGATTCAAGTCATAACCGAGGTGCATGCACCGATGCCGGGTGACTTGTCTGCCAGCGGGGCCGTCTATCCGGCACCATCCGCCTCTTCGATCCCCACATTAGCCAACTGCGGCAAATGTGGGCCACCAGCCCGCCTCTTCGATCCCCACTCAAGCCAACTGCGGCAAATGTGGGCCACCAGCCCGACACCATCCGTCTCTTCGATCCCCACTCAAGCCAACAGAAGGCTTGAATGGGCCACCAGCGAACGTGGGGCACCAAGGCAAACCCCGATCAAAGGGGCAAGCCCAGCCCCCAGGCAACCAGGCTGATGATGGTGCCCGCCGCCAGGGCCCAAGCCGGATTGCGTTCGCTGATGAGGACGAAGACCGCTGCTGCCAAGGTGATGACGACCATGAGGATGCCGCGGTCGGCGGCGCGGGCCATGACGACGCCTCCCGCCAGGATCAGGCCAATGGTGACTGGCACCAGACCGGTCTTTGCCACGGCGATCCAGGAAGTATCTGCGTGGCGGTGAACAACCCGGCCCACGATCAGGGCCACAATCGAGGAGGGCACAACCATGGCCAGCATGGCGACAGTCAGTCCGGCGAGCCTGGAGACCTGCCAGCCGATCAGGCCGACGACAATCACGTTCGGCCCCGGCGCCGCCTGCGCAAGCGCATAGAGGTTGGCGAAGGTCGTGTCATTCATCCAGCCCTGCACATCGACCACTTGCCGGTGAATGCCGGGCAGCGCGGCAGTGACCCCGCCCACGGCGACGAACGACAGCGAGGCAAAGGTTACGGCGATGCGCCAGAGCAGATTATCTTTCACGGCGATGCCCCAGATATGCAGCCCCTATGCTGAGCGGACCAAGCACGGCCACCGCCGGAATCAGCGACACCTTGAGTAACCCTACGGCGATGAAAGCCAGCAGGCCAAAGACAATCGCTATAGCGGTTGGATGGAGGCGCCGCGCCATTTTGAGCGCCGCTCCTATGACCAAACCGGCGGCCGCGGCGGCGGAGCCGCTGATGGCAGCCTGCACCTGCGGCAACGCGGCGAAGCGCTGGTAGAGCACTCCCAGGCCGGTGACGATGACCAGCGGCATGACCATCAGGCTGATGACGCAGACGATTGCTCCTGCCATGCCCTGGAATCTGTCGCCAATCATTACGGCTGCGTTAATGGTATTTGCGCCGGGCAGCACTTGTCCCACGCCCATGACCGATGCGTATTCCTCTTCGGTGAGCCAGGCGCGATCTTCGACGATGACATGACGAGCGATGGGAGCGACCCCGCCGAAACCGAGAAGGCCAATCTTCAGGAAGCCGGATAAAAGATGGCGTAGCGTGACCGTGCCAGCCACTCCGGAAGGGGTCGAAACAGAATTTGTGCCACTCTGCATGAAAGATCTCGCTGTGATCAACGCTTGTTTCCGTGAGGGGCGATCCAGTCCGTTTCCGTCGCGCCCGTCGGGCGACAAGCTTCACGCGCCAAATCATACCAGTGGCGGGCCGGGCCAGAACATAGCTGTTGTGACCGCAGTCATACGCTCAAGGCCAGCTCCGGGATACACTAATTCTAAAATAGCGCTAAGCTGGCAAGTGCCGAACCGGCGGGGATCGCGCACGGTTGAGCAGAGAGGCGTTGAGCGCAAGGGTTGGATGAAAGCGAGGATTGGGCGACCATGGAAATGATTGATTTACGAAGCGACACTGTTACGAAACCTACCCGCGAAATGCGATTGGCAATGTTCAACGCGGAAGTGGGAGACGATGGCTACGGAGAAGATCCGACGGTGCGCAAGCTCGAGGAGCTGGCGGCGCAAGTAACCGGCAAAGAGGAAGGAATGTATGTGGCCAGCGGCACCATGGGAAACCAGGCCGCCGTCATGGTTCATACGAGGAAGTGCGACACCGTCATTTGCGAGGCTTCGGCGCATATTTACGGATCGGAAGCAGGCGCAATCGCCGGGCTATCAGGCGCTCAGCCGCTACCGGTTGCAGGGGTTCACGGAAAACTGACGCCTGAGATGATCGAGGACCTCATCAAGAGCGACAAAAAAAGGAATGTTTCACGCACGGCGCTGATCGCGGTCGAGAACACTCACAACCGCGCAGGCGGCACGTATTACACGCCGGCGGAGCTGGAGGCGATCAAGCGGCTGGCGGGCAAATACTCGGTGCCGCTCCACATGGACGGGGCGCGGATTTTCAACGCCGCGGTAGCCCAGGGCATTGCGGTGGCGACGCTCGCCCAGCATGCGGATTCGATGCAGTTCTGTCTCTCGAAGGGATTGGGCGCGCCGGTGGGGTCGCTGGTGGTCGGAACCCGGGATTTCATTTTTCAGGCGCGTCGTGCGCGGAGCGTGCTGGGCGGCGCCATGCGGCAGGCAGGCATTCTGGCCGCGGCGGGCATTGTGGCTCTCACCACCATGGTAGAACGTCTGGCCGAAGATCATGTGCACGCGCGCATCCTTGGCGAAGCGGTCGCCAACACCAAGGTGAAGATCGATTTATCAAGCGTGCAAACTAACATTGTCATATTCGATGTGTCTCCTCTCGGAATGAAGGCTGCCGAGTTTATCGACGAGCTGAAAGGAAGCAACATAAAGGCCAGTGAATATGGCAAATACCTGGTGCGCCTGGTTACGCATAAAGATGTCTCGCGCGCCGATATCGACTATGCCGTGGGCGTGCTCGCGAAGCAGTGCAACCGGCAGAAAACGTCGCAGACGCATGCATAGCGTAGACCTTGGCTGGACTCATTTCTTACGAGGTGTTGGCAAATGAAGGTAATGGCATTCAACGGAAGTCCGCGAAAGACTTGGAACACGGCGACCCTGCTCGGGAAAGCTCTGGAAGGAGCGGCGTCCAAGGGAGCGCAAACGAAACTCGTCCATTTGTATGATCTGAAATATACGGGCTGCAAGAGCTGCTTTGCCTGCAAAACAAAAGACGGCCCAAGCTATGGCAGGTGTGCGGCGCAGGATGACTTAACCCCGATCCTGAAAGAGGTCGTAGACGCCGATGCCCTTATTCTGGGCTCGCCCATCTACTTTGGAGCCGTTTCCGGCGAGATGAAATCGTTCATGGAGCGCCTGCTCTTTCCGTATCTGAAGTACAGCCTTCCGCCGGCGCCGGAGTCTCTCTTTCCCAGGAAGATACATACCGGCCTCATCTATGCGATGAATGTCACCGAGCAGGTGATGAATGAACGGGGCTACAAGAATCATATCGTTTTGAACGAAGGTTTCCTGAGGCGGATGTTCGGCGCCGCAGAGACACTTTGCTGCTTCGACACCTATCAGTTTGACGATTACTCGAAGATGGTGGCGGATCGCTACAATGTGGAGGCGAAAGCGGCGAGGCGCAAGCAAGTATTTCCGCAGGATTGCGAAAAAGCATTCCAGATGGGCGCAAGGTTTGCCAGCACATCGGTTGTGTAGGCTGAGGCGCAGAGGATACAGCGTGGGCTGCCCCGTCGGTTCGCTGCATAAGTTTCAGGATGTCATCCTGAGCAAAGCCGGGGTCCCCGGCGACGGCTGCTTTTGCCGTTACTGGGGTGGAGGAGCGAAGGATCTATGTATTACAAATCAAATACATAGATTCTTCGCTCGCTACGCTCGCTCAGAATGACACTGCGAAAGGTTGTGCGGGAACTCCTGGGACGCGACATTCGTTTTTTAGCAAGGAGCGCTATGAAAAAATCAATCAAAGCCCTGGTCATAGGGGATGCCATGATCTTGGGCAGCGAATTCAAACTCGCCGCGGAGAAGTATCTGGGAGATGTGCTGAAGGAGATCAAGGTCGGCAATTGGGAGACAAGTTGGCCGAAGCTTCAGGACAGGCGTCTGGTCGTGGAGAAAAAAGGACCGGAAGTCGAGGTGGTGGATTCGCTGATTCTTGAGCAGGGAGGGGACGCGGAACTTTTGGCTGGGTTGTTCGTTCCCATTTCCTCCAAGGTGTTCGATGCCATGCCAAAGCTGCGCATTGCCGGCGTGTCGCGCGCGGGAGTCGAAAACGTCAACGTCGCCGAGGCCACAAAGCGCGGCGTCGTGGTTTTCAATATCGAAGGACGCAACGCCGAGGCGGTGTCGGATTTCGCGGTCGGCATGATGCTGGCGGAGTGCCGCAATATCGCGCGGGCGCACTTTGCCATCAAGAGCGGTCAGTGGAGAAAGACGTTTTCCAACTCCGACTGGGTCCCGGAATTGAAGGGAAAGAAGGTCGGCATCATCGGCTTCGGTTATATTGGCCGGCTGGTTGCCCAGAAGCTGTCAGGGTTCGGAGTCATACGGCTGGTTTACGATCCCTTTGTGAGCGCCGAGGATGTGCGCGCCGCGGGCTGCGTACCCGTGGACAAAGAGACCTTGTTTAAGGAAAGCGATTTTGTGACCCTGCATGCGCGCATGAGCGAAAGCACCAAGAACATGGTCGGAGAAAAAGAACTGGCATTGATGAAACCGACCGCTTACGTGGTGAACACCGCGCGGGCTGGGATGATCGACGCCAACGCACTGGCTGCCGCGCTGAAAGAGAAAAGGATCGCCGGCGCGGGGTTGGATGTGTTTCCGGACGAGCCGCCCAAGCCGGATAGCCCATTCCTTTCGCTCGACAATGTGACCTTGTCGACCCACATCGCGGGCACTACCAAGGAAGCTCTGTCGCGCTCGCCGGAGATTCTCATGGAAGATATCGCGCTGCTTCTCAAGGGTCAAAAGCCGCGGTTCGTTGTCAACAAGGAAGTGCTGGAACGGCCCGAATTCAAGACATGGCTGGCAGGTGTCCAACAATGATGGTCAACTTCTCCGCAATGCTGAAAGAGGCCCGGCGTGGCGGCTATGCCGTCGGCTCTTTCAATGTCTACAACTACGAAACGATTCGTGGAGTCATCGAGGCGGGGCAGGAACTCGGATATCCCACGATTGTCGCCTTCGGCGAAGCCTACCTGCCGAACATGGGACTTGACGAGGTGTTTGGCGTGGTCAGCGCCATGGCCCGGAGGGTCGAAATCCCGCTGGTTCTCCATCTGGACCATTGCAAATCCTTCGACAATATTGTCAAGGCGATCAGGGCCGGATTCACTTCGGTGATGTTTGACGGGTCGAGCCTGCCGTTTGAAAAAAACATGGAAGCGACCGCCCAGGTGGTTGCCATGGCTCACGCCGCCGGCGTCAGTGTGGAAGCGGAGTTGGGGGCGCTGGCGGGCGGAGAGTTCTCCAACGAAGAATCGGGTGAAGAGATTTACACCAACCCCGGGCAGGCCGGCCAGTTTGTGACGCGCACCGGAATCGATGCCCTGGCGGTTTCCATCGGCACGGTTCACGGAATGTATAAAGGCACACCGAAAATTGACGTGGGGGTGCTGAAGAAGATCGCTGCGGCGGTCGATGTTCCGCTGGTTTTGCACGGCGGCTCCGGCACGCCGGAAGAGATCGTCCGGGAGTGCATCCGCAACGGCATCGCCAAGATTAACGTGAACACTGAAATCTCCTTCTATACGGTGGCAAAGGTGAAAGCCCTGCTAGAGTCGGGGAAGAGCTATCACCTGTCGCAGTTGGCGCTAAAAGAAGTCGGATTCATCAAGGAAGTGGTGAACAAGTACGCCAGCATGTTCCGCTCGGCATGAGCAGTTTCGCGAAAGGTAGACCAAATTCCCAATAGCATGTCATGGCGACCGGAGCGCCGAGCGCCGGTGGCCGGAGCAGCCAAGCTGCGTACCCGGCGTTACACTTGCGAGCAGAAGGCTATCCGGGCGCGGAGTGGAGCCACCCTTTGTTTTTCAGCAGTAGAAACAAAAGGTGGCTCGACTTCGCTCGCCATGACAGTTTGAGTTTATGTTGGGATATACCTACCGGGGAATCGCTATAACCTGGCGAGGCGCGGAGAGAGAAGATGGAGCACATCTTAGTCGTCGATGTCGGCACGTCCAGCCTGAAGGCAATGCTTTACGACCGGAGCGGCAAGCTACTGAATCGCGCCTCGCAGGAGTATCACTCGGAATTCAGCGCGAACAACTATGTCGAGCAGAGCTCTTTTACCTGGAAGAGCGCGTTGCTCGCCAGCCTGAAGCAAACCGGCGAATTCCTGAACGCCAGAGGCATCAGCGTGGAGGCGATTGCGGTTACCTCGCAGCGGGCGTCGGTGATTCCCATCGATGGCGACGGAGAGCCCTTGCACAGCGCCATCATGTGGCAGGACAAACGGAGCCGGCCGCAGTGCGCGGAATTGCTGCGGCAAATCGGTCTGCGGGATATCTATCGCCGCACGGGTCTGCGGGTGGACCCCTATTTTTCGGCTCCGAAAATGATGTGGCTGCAGCAGGAGCGTCCCGAGATCTATGCCGCGGCCGAGAAGTTAATCGGAGTGCAGGATTACGTCGTCTACCTGCTGACGGGTGCGTACGTTACCGATTGGTCGCAGGCCTGCCGCACGCTGCTGATGAATATCAGCAACTTCTCCTGGGACAAGGACATGTTGGAGATCAGCGGCGTTTCCACTTCGAAACTGCCGGAACTTTGTGCGCCCGGTTCGGCCGCGGGCTCCCTGGAAAGCGCAATGGCAAAGGCCACCGGACTGGTGCCGGGAATTCCAGTGATCGTCTGCGGCGGAGATCAGCAATGCGCGGCGCTGGCTTTGAACATTCTTCGTCCGGGCTATGCCGAGGCCAATACCGGAACCGGATCGTTCGTCATTGCTTATTCGGAAGCGCCGCAGTTCGACGATGAGTGCCGCACCCTCTGCAGCGCGGCGGCCGTGCCCGGCAAGTGGATCGCGGAAGCGGGAATCTTCAATACCGGCTCGGTTCACCGCTGGTTCAAAGAGCAGTTTTATCCCGAAGGCGAAGATGTCTACGCCCTGATGAACAAAGAAGCCGCCGAATCCCCCGTGGGGGCCAATGGCGTGATGATGCTCTCTCACTTCGAGGGAAGCGCCGCTCCCTATTGGAATCCGCTGGCCAAGGGACTCTTCTTTAACCTTTCGCTGGGAACGCGGCGCAGCGACCTGGTGAGAGCAATCCTCGAGGGCATAGCACTGGAAATCGGCCATAACCTTTCGCTGATCGAAAACCTGGTGAAGAATATCTCCATGGTCAGCGTCGCGGGCGGACTGGTGGCATTCGATCTTTTCAATCAGATACAGGCGGACGCCTTCAACAAAACTGTGATTCGTTACGACAACAGCGAAGCATCTTCGCTGGGAGCGCTGATGAGCGCATCGGTCACTCTCGGAATTCACCGGGATCACGCGGAGGCTTTTCGAGCCGTGTGTTGCAGCGATCCGATCGTGTTTCAGCCCGATGAGATCAACGTTCTGAAATACCGCGCGCTTTTGCAGCGGAAGAACGCGCTGTACCAGGCACTCAACCAGAACAAAGTGTACGAATCATTCTGCCAGCCGGTGTAGTCGGCTGAGCGGAGGGTCCAAGAAACTACCCCACGTCAGTCCCAAAAGCGGGGACGGGACGTGGGGCACCCGGCCTATATGGACCATGAGGTCGTGACCGCCGATGTCAACGCCGAACACCGTCGTGGTTGACTGCGTGCCGACACTGGCTGAAGCGCTGGGGATCGGCGCTTTCAATCCATCGCCAGGCGCGGCAGGCTGCGAGGTGGTGGCCTTCACCGGCAGCGGTGGTAAGACTACGGCTATGTTCCGGCTGGCCGCCGAACTGGTTGCCCGCGGGGAACGCGTGCTGATCACGACCACAACCCACATCTATCCCCCGGATTCGGAACAATTCCCCGCCACGGTCATCCCCGTGGTCATCGAAGACTCGCTGGAAACCCTTGTGCGTAGCGCACGGAGTGCCCTGGATCGGCAGCCCGCGGTGGTGCTGGCGCGAGGGTTGGGGGCAGACGGCAAGCTTGTGGGCATCGATCCCGGATGGATAGAGCAACTGCCGAAGCGACTCCACGTCACCCACCTGCTGGTTGAGGCCGATGGTTCGCGCGGGCGTCCGTTCAAGGCTCCGGCGGCGTACGAGCCGGTGATACCGCCGTCTGCGGACTTGGTGGTGGCAGTGGTTGGACTCTCCGTGATCGGCCGGCCGCTGTCGGAGGAGTTTGTTCACCGTCCCGAGCGCGTGGCGGCCTTGGCAGGATGCCAGTTGGGCGATACGGTTAGTCCGTCGCTAGTCGCCAGCGTGCTGCGGCATCCGCAGGGAAGCACGCGCGGAGCGCCGGCCGGCGCCAGGGTGGTCGCACTGCTCAACCAGGCAGACGACGCAAGCCGCTTCGAGGCCGGTTGCGAGGTCGCCCGCGAGTTGATCGAGCGCGGCGCGGAGCGGGTTGTCATCGCGGCTTTGCGCGAGGCGATGCCGATTCGCAAAGTGATCACCGGAAGATCGAACCCACGGGAAATACGCAGCCACATCATCCCGGAGGCTAGGCCGACTCGGGAGGTGATCACCGGGGGTGCTCATGACGGCGCTTCCAGCGCGGCGAGGGTCTCCGCCATCGTGCTGGCTGCCGGTGAAGGACGCCGCATGGGATCGCTCAAGGCACCCCAGCAAGCCAAAGGCAGGCTCGCTGGGAACCCCGCGCTTAAGCTGGCCCTGCGGCTTGGCGGAAAAAGTCTCTTGCGCCATGTGGTAGAGGCCGCACTGGCGGCGCCGGTGGACGAGGTCGTGGTTGTGCTTGGACACGGCGCGGCGGAATTGGAGCAAGAGCTGCCGCGCGATCCCCGTGTCCGCACCATCTTCAATCCGGAATACGCCACAGGTCAAAGTTCGTCGGTCAAGGCAGGGATCAACGCGCTCGCTTCCCAGGCGCAGGCGGCGGTGTTTCTGCTCGGCGACCAGCCGTTGATCAGCTCGCGGGCCATCGAGGCCCTCGTCAGCGCCTTCCGCAGCGGCCACAGTGCGGTGGTGCGGCCACGGTACCGAGGGACTCCGGGACATCCGGTGCTTTTCTCGCGGGCGCTCTTCCCGGAGCTGTTGCAGGTTACGGGCGATCAGGGAGGACGGGAGCTGCTAGCTCGCCATCAGGCTGAGGTTGCGATGGTGGATCTGAATCTGGAGTCACCAGTCGACATTGACACCAAAGAAGATTACTCCCAGCTCGTAAGAAAACTTCCCGATTTGGAAAAGCTGTGAGAAAATCCACGGCACCGAGTTAGAAGAGCTGAGAGTCCGTGTCCGAGACGTACGGATTCTTCCGCCTGTGGTGGTCGAGGCGGCGGTTCCGCCGCCAGCTCGGTTTGCGAAAAGGATTGGGCCCGTGTTTGAAGATGCAGTTGTGGTGATTAAAGGTGCGGGAGACCTGGCTAGTGGAGTGATTCTGCGGCTTCATCGCGCGGGGCTTCGGCTGGTTGTGACCGAGATCGAGCAGCCGACTACGGTGCGGCGGACGGTAGCTTTTTCCGAGGCGATCTACTGCGGAGAAGTCGAAGTCGAGGGAGTGCGCGCGCGCAAGATCAAAGATTGCAATGAAATTCCGCGAGCGTGGAGCGAAGGTGTGGTGCCTGTGCTGGTCGATCCGTGGGCCGAGGTCGTGCCGCGGCTTCGTCCGGCGGCGGTGGTTGACGCCATTATCGCCAAGCGCAACCTTGGGACACGGATCTCGGATGCGGATGTGGTGATTGGCCTCGGCCCGGGCTTCGAGGCGGGAGTCGATGTTCACGCGGTGGTCGAGACCAACCGCGGCCACCAGCTTGGCCGGGTTCTATGGCATGGCTCCGCCGAGCCGGATACGGGTGTGCCTGGCGAAATCGCAGGCCATGGCCTGCAACGGCTGCTGCGGGCTCCGTCGCCGGGTTGGTTGCGAGGCGAGAGAGCGATTGGAGACCGGGTTGAAGCCGGCGAGGTGGTCTGTTGGGTCGACCAAACGCCGGTAAAGGCCGGCATTGCAGGCGTACTGCGCGGACTGCTGCATGACGGCTTGTGCGTTTATCCGGGAATGAAGATTGGCGACATCGATCCGCGGGCCGCTCGCGAACATTGCTTCACGATCTCGGATAAATCGCTGGCGATCGCAGGAGGGGTCCTGGAGGCAGTGCTTTACCTTCTGCGCGGGCAACGCCGCGCGTTTGCCCACAGCGCTTCCGTCCGATAGTGACGCGCCTTTGGCGACGGAGCGCCGCAATCGTCGCAAATGGAACGTAGGGCTCAAAAGTCCGGAGATTCTGCTTGACAAACGTGGGCAGCGACGGCACGCTGCGAAGGGTCAATTCAGGGCACAAAAAGGGTGATGAGGACGGAAAGGGGGAACTATGGAAAAAGAACGAGACGTGTCAACTTCTGGTGAGGAGCAGGTATCAGGCAAGCTCCGCGTCTCGCGTCGTGGCTTCCTGAAGGGAATGGGAGTAAGCACCGCCGCGGCGGCAATGGCAACGGCGATGGTGCCCCAACTGGAAGCGGAGACGGCTCCCCTGGTGAAGGGGATTCGAGAGGCGACGATTGTAACGGAGATCAACGGCAAGACGTATCGTCTGGCGGTCAAGTCGCACTGGACGCTGCTCGAAGTGTTGCGGCGGGAACTGGGCCTGACCGGCACGAAGAAGACATGCGACCGCTCCAGTTGCGGAGCCTGCACGGTGATCATGGACGGCAAGGCCGTCTACGCCTGTACTCAATTGGCCATCGAGGCGGACAAGCGCAAGATCACTACGATCGAGGCTTTGTCCGAGGGAGAAACGATGCATCCGATTCAGGCGGCCTTCGTACGGGAGGACGCGTATCAGTGCGGTTTCTGCACGCCGGGCCAGATCATGTCGACGAAGGCATTGCTCGACTCCAACCCACGGGCGAGCTTGGCCGAGATAAAAGAAGCCCTTTCGGGAAACATCTGCCGATGCAGCGCCTACCCCAAGATCACCAAAGCGGTGTTATCGCTGGCGCAGAAGGCATAAGGGGAGGGAGATACTATGAGCTCGGAATTTAGAGTTATCGGGAAACGCCAACCAAAGATGGACGGGTTTGAAAAAGTAACCGGACGGGCGAAATATGCCTCTGATTTCTCCCTGCCCGGCATGCTCTGCTTGAAGATCTTAAGAAGCCCATATCCGCATGCGCGGATCGTTAACATCGATACGTCGAAAGCCTTGGCGTTGCCGGGCGTGAAGGCGGTGCTGACCCACAAGGATATGGCGGCATACCCCCGCTGGAATCCCTCATACCCAATCCTCACGGACGTGGCACGGTTCCAGGGCGACGACGTTGCGCTGGTAGCCGCGGTGGATGAGGACACGGCTGTGGAAGCGCTGGGCCTGATCAAAGTTGACTACCAGGTGCTTCCCTTCGTGCTCGATCCGGAAGAAGCGTTGAAGCCGGGCGCTCCCAAACTATTCCCCGAGGGCAATCTCATTGGAGGTAAGCCCGTGGTCGTCAGCAGGGGGGATGTGGCGAAAGGTTTTGCCGAGGCTGACCTTATCTATGAAGCACGCTATCGGACTCCTATCAATCAGCATGCAACCATGGAGAGCAGGGCCTGCATCGCGCAGTGGGGGGGCGGTAGGGTGACCATCTGGGATTCCACCCAGGCTCCCTTCGAAGTCCAGAAAGCGGTCGCCAAGGCGCTCAAAATCCCGCAGAGCAAGGTGCACGTGACTTGCGAGTTCATGGGGGGCGGCTTTGGCGACAAGGGCAACCCCGGGCGATACAGCACGCTGGCCGCGGTGGTTGCTCGAAAGACGGGCCGCCCGGCAAGAGTCGAGCTGGACAGAGAAGAAGTTTATCTCGCGGCAGGACACCGTTACCCGACCGTCATTGACCTGAAGTACGGGGTGAAGAAGGATGGCACGCTCACTGCCATCCAGGCGAAAGTGGTTGCCGATGCCGGAGCTTACGCCATGTTTCCGCTCGCCGCATTCGACGCATTGGGCTGCATGATGTCGATCTACCGCTGCCCGAATATGACCGGCGAGGCTTATACGGTGAGCACGAACAACCCGACCACCGGTCCCATGCGCTGTGTCGGTCATCCCCAGGGAACGTTTGCCCAGGATGTTCACATGGACATCATCGCCGAGAAGCTGGGGATGGATCCGCTCGAGTTCAAGCTGAAGAACCACGCCCGCCTCGAAGATGGCGACCAGTTCAGGAAGATTCCTTTCACCAGCAACGGCATGGAAGAGTGCATCAAGCGTGGTGCGGAAGCGTTCCAGTGGAAGGAGAAGCGGCAGAAGACGGCCTCGCAGGCGGGTCCGATCAAAAAGGGTTATGGCGTGGCCATTCACGCTTGCCGACATGGCGGCATGCCTCCGGGAATGCCGTTGTCGGGCATGGTGCGGATCAATGCCGATGGCACGGTGAATGTGTTCACCGGCGCATCGGAGCTGGGAGGCGGGCAGAAGACCACGATGGCCATGATCGCCGCCGAAGAACTCGGGGTGCTGCTCAGCAATGTATTCGTCATTTCGGCCGACACCGACATGACGACGGACACGGGCGTCACTTCCGGCAGCCGCCAGACGATCACCGGCGGCACCGGCGTGAAGCTGGCTTCGACGGACGCAAAAAATCAACTGCTTGACGTCGCGGCTGATGAGTTGAAGACAGACAAGAAGAACCTGAGCATTCGGGACAGCATGATTTATGCGGCCGGCTCCGATAAAGGTGTTCCGCTGGACCAGATTGCATCGAAGGCGCCGGGCGGGGTGATTGTTGGCCGTGGCTACATGAAGATTCCCACTGACGTTTTCTTCCACGGCTTCGCGGCGGGGTTTGCCGAGGTGGAAGTGGACACTCGCACCGGCCATGTCAAGGTTCTCAAGATAGTGGCGGCTCACGATCTCGGCAGGGCGATCAACCCGCTGACGGCCGAGAGCCAGATCGAGGGAGGCGTTGTTCAGGGAATTGGTTTTGGCATGACCGAAGACCAGATCTACGACAAAGCCACCGGCATCTGCGTGAACCCGAATCATCTGAATTACAAGCTGATGACGATGAAGGATGTACCGGAGATCGTGCCGATCATTGTGGAGTCGATCGATAAACTAGGTCCGTACGGGGCGAAGGGGATTGGTGAACCACCTTATACCCCACCCACACCGGCCATAGCGAATGCGATCTACAACGCGATCGGCGTCCGCTTCTCGGAACTTCCTATTACCAACCGTGCGATCCTCATGGGCCTGAAGGCGAAAAAGGGCTAGGGTGAAGGAGATAAACGATGAAACCATTCGATTACTATCGAGTCACCACGGTCGGGCAGGCTGTA
>JBEKBO010000056.1:0-33257 GCA_050015355.1 Candidatus Korobacteraceae bacterium
ACCTCGTAGGTGCAGAAAAAACCACTCCTGCCCCTGACTCGCTACCCTGCTCAACCGCAACTGGTGCGGCTGTTCGTCAGCCCCTGAGTTTCCACATCGGCCTTATCGACGGATCGGGGTTTGGTGGTTTAGGCTTGACATTCTGTGCCGTGGGGTTGTTCCTCACCGCCACAGCTTTGCAAAAATGGACGACTCTGCTCGGCTTAACCCTCGCGCTCATGTCCTTGGGATTCTCCATCACCTCAGCTTGGACAAGCTGTACGGATATCGCCGGTAAGTTCTCGGCCACAGTATCCGGCTGGATGAACTTCTGGGGCAACATTGTCGGCGGGGCAGCTCCGATCATCACCGCCTGGATCGCCACCCGTTACGGATGGCAAGCCGCGATTTTCACAACTGCCAGTACCGGCTTGCTTGGGGCCGTGTGTTGGATCTTCGTCAAACCTCACAAACCGTTGCAGTACCGATCTCTTGCAGAACGGCCGAACGTCAGTCGGCCATAACGCGGATGCAATGGGCATGCCCATTGTCATGCACATGACGCGCAAAATCATCAGCGTGAACTAGAAAATTATTTCTTGAGGAGTTCGAAGATTGGCAGCTCAAATGACAGGGGGACTTTTCCATGCTGCTTAATGACGCAGAGCGGGCTATCCGCGATGGCAGCCGAGGCGAAGCGGCGCGGCTCTCGCTGGAGCAACAAATCGTGGTTGGGGATTTCTTCGGAGCTGAACGGTTCGTCGAAGTCTCCAATGTTCACATGATGGGCGATTACGAGGTAATGGGCGACGCGGGCTGCGATTACCTCAAGTCGCTTCTTGCCCACGGGGCTCGCGTTTGTGTCCCGACCACCCGCAACGCGCAGTGTATTGAATACAATCACGCGGAACGTTTACGCCAGTCGCCTGCCCTGATCGAAGGCGAGAAGCGCGTCCGGCAGCTCTTGGCGCAACTCGGCATCTTGCTCGTCGACACCTGTATTGGCTATCACTCGATCTACACGCCGCGTTTGCACGAGCATATCGCGTGGGGCGACACGGGAACCGTGGCCTACGCAAACTCCGTGCTGGGCGCGTGCACGAACTACGAATCCGGCCCGGCAGCGATCGCTGCGGCGATCACCGGGCGGACGCCGGCATATGGCTTTCATCTCGACGAATGCCGCCGCGCAAACGCGCGCTGCATCATTGAAGCTGAACTGCGCGATATCGCCGACTGGGGAGCGGTTGGCGCCGTCGTGGGTGAGCGGGTTCGCGGCTATTGGAACGTCCCACTCCTGGAAATCCGACATGGAAATCCCTCTCCCAATGACCTTAAACATCTGGGTGCAAGCCTTGCCAGTTATGGCTCGCTCGCTATGTACCACATCATGGGAATCACGCCGGAAGCGCCAAGCTTTGAGGCCGCGAATGGCGGCCGAGAGCTGATCGCGGAGTTCACGGTGACACAAGCCGATATCGATGCGGTTTTTGCCCGTGGCACTCCGGACGATGGAAAGGTTAATCTGGTGGTCTTCACCGCGCCTCAATTGTCGCTCGTTGAGTTGGACCGCATCGCCCGCGTAGCCGCCGGACGGAAGATCCACCCCGGCACGACCCTGCTCATCACCACCAATGCCATGAATAAGGTTGCGGCCGAGCAGACCGGTACGTTCGCGGCCCTCGAGGCGATGGGGGCCACGGTGATCGAAGGCACGTGCTGGTATTTGATGGACCCGCTCGAAATGCAGAGGCAATTCGGGTGGAAGCGAGTGGTAACCAATTCGGCGAAGTTGGTGAACATCATCAAGGCGCATGGCTATGAGCCGGTCTTGCGGCCGACCGACGATTGCGTCGAAACCGCTATTACGGGGAGGCTACCATGAGGGGACAACAGTTCACGTGTCAGCAAGGTCTCGGTGAAATCGTGGAGGCGCCGGCACTGATCTCGATGTACACCTTCAGTCCGCGCTACGATCTCGACCGCGTGACCGGAACGTTTACGCGAGTCGGGCATCCGTTATTCGGTGAAAAGATCGCCGGCAAGATACTTGTATGTCCCGGTGTCCAGGGCGGAATCGCCGGCGGGTGGGCATTCCTGATGATGCAAGGACGAGGCATTGGATTCGCCGGGCTCATCTTTGGCAAAGTAAACCCGGTCATGGTTCAGGGGGCGGCGGCAGCCGGGATTCCCATTGCTGCCGGTGTCGATGATGCAATTTTCACCGCGCTGGAGAATCATCAACTCATTCGCCTGGACCCAAAGGCGCGACGGGTGACTCAAATCTGACCGATCGCGTAGCACGGCAGCTTACGCCAGGCGATTTGTTAATTACGGGGGAATCGGCGAGGCAGTTCCCTCGGGGGCTGAAGCCCTCGGTTGTGGGCGCAGACGCCGCTACTTTGACGCCAAGTCCATCAGCGCACGCGAATAGACATTCAGCCCAATCTCGATGTCTTCCCAGCGGGTGTCCTCCAGCGGCGAGTGGCTTATGCCGTTGATACTGGGAGCAAAAATCATGGCTGTCGGCGCGATTGAGGCCATCAACTGCGCATCGTGTCCCGCCCAGCTTGGCATTTCCAGGTAGTCGACGTTTGCGCTCTGCGCCGCTTGCCGCAGCACGCCTACAATCTGTTCATCAAGATGGGTGGGCTCGACTAAGGAGGTGCGGGTGATTTCGATTTTTACGCCGTACTTGGCTTCCACTCCGCGGAACTCGGACAGCAGCCATTCCTTGGCGACATCGAGTTCGGCCGTGGTGGTGGCACGAATTTCAATAGGCATGGAGACCCTGCCGGGCACGATGTTGACGGCTCCGGGCCAGATGTCCATCATCCCGACCGTGGCGACGTAGTGATCGCCGGATTGCAGCGCCGCCTCGAAGCTCTTCTCGACAATATGGGAAGCGGCCACTAACGCATCTCTGCGGCTGTCCATGCGTGTCGTGCCGGCATGATTCGCCGTGCCGGTTATGGTGACCCAGCAACGATAAATGCCGACGATGTCCGTCACCAGGCCGCAAGCCAGGTGCCGGCGGTGCAACTGCTCCCCCTGCTCGATGTGAAACTCGACAAAACAACGAATCTTCGCCGGATCAAGGCAGGCGGTCTGAAACGCATTTTTGTCCAGTCCCCAGTCGGCGAGCATGCCCGCCACCGACTTTCCTTCCGCGTTGACGACCCTGGCCGGGTCTTCCGACTTCATTCTGCCGGTCAGGACCCGGCTGGCAAACATGACGATTCCGAATTGCGTCCCCTCTTCCTCGAGCATGGCAATGACTTCGACTGGGCGATGCGGCCTCCAGCCAGCGTCTTTCCATCCGTTCACGCACTCGATCGCGCTAATTAGCCCCAGGGCGCCGTCGAATTTGCCGCCATTCGGCACGCTATCCAGGTGCGATCCGGTAAGCACCACCGGGAGCGATCGGTCGTTGCCGTCGAAGCGGCCAAAGATGTTCCCCAGGGGATCGATCCGCACTTTCATTCCGGCCTCTTCCATGAAGCCTCGGACCAACACCATGGCTTCGCGATATGCCGGCGTGTAGGAAAGGCGGGTGACGCCTCCCTCCGGTGCTCTGGCGCTCCCGGCCAACTTGTCAATGCGCTCCCGCACACGACCCACCTGGTATTCCATCGATTGCCCTCCACTAAGAACAACTCAGATATAGTGCTTATCGCCCCGTTGATCCAGACGAAGTCGCATCCGACGTCCTAATCTTTCTCCCGCGTCATTGCAAAGGCAACAAGAAAGAGTATCGTACCGACCGCGGCCGAAAGCATCGCGGGAAGCACGACGTGGGAAGCCCCGAATCTTGCAATCGGGGCGGGTCTGAACAAAACTACGGCGGATGCGCCCCAAGCAATGAACGTCAGTAGCGGGTTGTAGTGACAAAGGATCGTAATGTCGCGACCGAGATATAAGCCACCGAGCACCCAGATAATCAATAAGGGTCGCAACATCGGATGCGGCCAGCACAGGAAGAAGCCAACGAACACGAAAGCGAAAATCAGCGGCCCGTGTACCGCCGCACCCGGCATGCGATAGGCGGAAAAGCCTTCAGTGGAGGGAAAGGGCGAACGGAAATAGGAAAGAACAGACATTTTGACTTTGTCAAACATCGTTCCACGGCCTGCTTGAAGGATTCAGTCCCTACGATCTGGCGGAACAATATATCGAAAAGGAAAGTTCTGCAATAGCACGGACTCGGGGCTTGGCAAACGTGCGGGCACCAGCGAACGCCGTCCTCTCGCGACTGAAACTTTGACTTCAGGCTGCGCTCAATTTACGGGCGTTCGCAGGTGCTCAATCAAGCTGCCCGCTGCATCGCTAGTGGTTTCAGCCCGAAATTGTAAGTGAGCTTGCGCCATGGGCGGTCCATCCTCGAACCGTCGGGCGCAGCCCCCGGAGGTTCTTTTGTGAACTCCCGAACGAGCGACTTCTTCACCGCAAAAACGGAATCGCTGTCAAGATAGGCATCGCCTTCAGGAAAAATGTGGGTGATCAATGTCTCGTGATCATCGGCGGCAATCATAAAATGCACGTGCGCTGGACGATATGAGTGTCTTCCCGTTGCCCGCAGCATTTCTCCCACTGGGCCATCTTCCGGAATGGGATATGAGGTGGGCATGATCGACCAGAAATAGAATCGACCTTGGGTGTCAGTGCGGAAGCGACCCCTGAGCCCTGAGCCGGAAACATCGTTCCGCTGGACATCGTAGTACCCCTCGGCATCCGATTGCCATGTATCGACTATCGCGTTGGGCAGCGGTGTCCCTGTTGCAGAAGAGACGAAACCCTCGACGTACAGGGGCTCGCCTTTTAAGCCACGTCCCAAGTCGACACCGAGCGGCACTTCAGGTTGGTTGTGAACGTAGAAGGGTCCCAGTACTGTCGTCTCGGTTGCTCCGGTCGGCATCCGGTGATTGATGGCATCGACCAGCATGGATATCCCGAGTGTGTCAGACAGCATGATAAATTCTTGCCGCTTCTCGGTGCAGGTCTGGCCTGTCTTCGTCAGGTAGTCGATGGCAAAATTCCATTCTTCCTGAGTTAAATCGACTTCACGGACGAAGTCGTGCAGGTGCCGGATGAGGGCCGCCATGATCTTTCTGAGGCGTGGATCAGGTGCACCCTGAAATGCTTCGATCACCGCCTCGGTAATGTTCTGTTCGCTGAAATCTCGCATGCTGGCCTCCTTGTGGTCAGATCGAAGGTGCGTTTGGGAGTCGAGTCAACTCTAAGCCGGTGTGCTCATGTGCTCAGGCGCGTTTGTTCCTGAATATGGCAGATGCGCCTGAGCCGCTGGCGGTTTTCCGATGCAGTTTTGAGGTTGTAATACCGCTCGATTCGTACTCGTTCGCGTGCTCATTATTTCTGAGCTGCTGCACCCCGCATTGTTCGTGCCAATTCTGCCGGCGGTGAGTAAAATTGATCCTTTGGTCGACTCTGCTCTGAGGACCTTGCCCCACAACAATGACAGACTGAGCGCGGCCGGCGAGAGGGAGAGATGAGCAACGAAAAAATCTGGATTGGAAACGATCACGGTGGATATGAACTGAAGGTGCAGATCGTGGAATACTTGACCAGGAAGGGCCTCCCGGTGCACAACGTAGGGTCGGACTCGACCGGGATCGTGCGTTACCCCCATTACGCCCCGCAGGTCTGCGAAGCGATCTTGCGCGGAGATGCTACCCGGGGGATTCTGGTCTGCTCCACGGGCATCGGGATGAGCATCATCGCCAATAAGTACGCGGGGATTCGCGCTGCTCTGTGCACCAGCACCTATATGGGCAGAATCACCAGGGCGCACAACGACTCAAACGTCCTTTGCCTGGGTGGGAAAATCACTGGGGTCTTCGAGGCCCTCGATATTCTGGACGCGTGGCTCAATACTGCGTACGAGGGGGGACGGCACGACATTTCGCTGGGGTTGATCCGGCAAGCCGAGGCCGCACTTTCGAAGTCGGCGGTCTGGAATCCCTCCGATCCTGACCGCACGCCGGGCGCCGCGAAACTGTGATCGGCACGAGGCACCTGGCGATGGTTTGGCGACGCGCAGTACCCGTTGTGCCCTAAGTACGAATTCAGCCCTGCGCTGCAGTTGTGGCTTAATTCACCTTGTTACCGTTCTCCAATTCGACGACTCGTTCGGGTCCGGACCGTTCCCCCGCCGGGTAGCAGTCTTCTACCCTGCTTTGTCCACTGCAATGTCCATCAATTCGCAGTACATTTCCAGTGCCTTGACGTGATCGCCCGGCACTACATGCGCATGGTTCGCATTGAATACGTCAATGAAATCTTTGGGGTGGATATCGAGCTTTATATAGCCATGAGGCCAGGCCGCGCACGTTTCCGCCATCTTCTCGCGGGGAAAATCGATAAACTCGCCTCGAGCGACGAACATGTGGTACTTGCCACCCACCCGGCTCATGCGCGCCACCGTTATTTCGCCTTCGCCGCACACGTGTGAGAAATGCGCTCCGCCTCCGCCATACTTGGGAATGACCGGCTCTAGAAAGACCTTGGCCAGATTCTCCCTGGGATCGTCGCTGCGGGCCGCGTACCAGGAAGGTAGCGCCCCGCAATTACAGCAGACATAGACTTCATTCCGGGAATCGTAGCCGCGAATATCTAACAACATCGATGGATAGCCACTGATCAGTTTCAGAATCTGCATAGTCAGCGCACCGTCGCCATCAGCCTCGCAGGCCATCACGATGGGCTCTTTGGGACCATTCCAGTCGTAGGGGTCGTTCAGTGCCATGGCACTGAGACAACTGGTGACAAAGTACTCGCTGAGATCGTAATGACACTTGATGCCAACGAAATCAAGTCCAAAGTCCTCGATGATTCCGCGTGTGGCGATGTAATGCCGGATCTGTTGCTTGACATTCTCCGGTGCGGCCTTGCCTTCAGTGGAAATCTTTCCCAGGTGGCTGGTCATCCAGGAATAGGCTCGGTTCACTTCGTCTTCGTCGACGCCCTTGGCACGGCGGATGATCTCCAACTGGTCAATGTGCTCGACGTCGACGCCGAACTCCATCATCCACTGCTGGGGGCTGACCGCGCCGGTGTTCATCCCTATGCTACGCCCGCCGATCAGGCCATAAACGCTGCCTCTCATGCGCGAAATTACGCCCGCCGCGCGACAATAGGCCGACAGCTCCGCCATCACCTCCGGCTCTTCCAGAGGATTGCCCCAGAATTTCCTGCTTTTCAGGCCGATTTGCCGCAAGGCGCCATGAGCCGCCATAATGCCGCCAAGTCCGGGAAGCGTGCCGTCCTTCGGCGAACTCAGCGCTACCGGCATATCCAGAATCCGTGCCGCAAGCAGGCTGTAATTGGGGAAAGCGAACACGGGAATGTTGAAAAGCGCCACTTCGATTCCCGCTCCCCGCGCCTCCCGCGCCATGTCCCGGGCGATCCGCGATGAGTGGGCAATTGCGCGCGCCTCAGTGACCGTCAGCAGGGGGTCTCCCTCAATAGCTTTCGCCAAGACAGCAGCGTGCCGCTGAATCGTATCCGCCAGCGTGTTGTGCACGCGAAGCCGCCCGTCCGAAAAACTCAATAACCCCACCTTGAACGAATGACTCGTCACCGGTTTTGGCCACACCTTCATCTCAACGCTCTTCATCTCGGAATTGCTCTCCTCACGCCGCCGCCCAACGCCACACGACGCGCGATCTGCAAAACCCCTCTAATCCGCGTTTGCGGCACGCTCAATCGTCTCCACCCGTTTCACGCTCTTCTTTTGATCTCTTCTCGCCATTAGTATTCGTTGCACGCCAATAAATATCAACAGCAATACAGCAATGGCAATTCTTGTCCACCAAGAATTCAAGTCCCCTTGAAAATTAATGAATGTCTGAATGATTCCTTCAATTAGGACACCAAAGACCGTCCCAATTACGAATCCGACGCCACCAGTCATAAGAGTGCCGCCAACCACCGTACCTGCAATCGCGTCTAGTTCAAGGCCGGTGGCATGGCTTCCATACCCGGAAAGCATATAAAAGGAAAACACCAGTCCACCCACAGACGAAGTGAATCCGCTTAAAACATAGACAAGCACCTTGGTCCGATTAACCGGTAATCCCATAAGCCTGGCGGATTGCTCATTGCTTCCAATTGCATAAATAGCTCGCCCAAATCTCGTATAATGAGCGATGTAAATAAACACCAGAAGCATAAACAAAGTGACGATTACGCCGACCGACAAAAATGAGTCAAATAAGAACGGCATGCGGTATTCAGAGATCGCCACAAATAAGGGATTCGATATGCTTATTGTGTCGGTGCTAATAACATAGCTCAGTCCTCTGGTAAGGAACATTCCGGCTAGCGTTGCGATAAATGGCTGCACGTTAAAATAGGTAATAAGAATTCCATGCAATAGACCAACAACACCGCCGACCGCAAGCGCGATCAACATTACAAGAACTGGATTGTAGTGCAATGTGGTCAATAAATAAGCGGCAAGCATCGACACGAATGCGATGATGGAGCCAACTGAAAGATCGATCCCGCCGGAAATAATGACCAGGGTTTCCCCTAACGCAACAATGATCAGAAAGGAATTATCAATAAGCAGATTTACTAAGTTCTGCGCGCCGAAAAAGTTATCATATGCGAAAGAGCCAATCACGACTAGAGTCACAAATATACCGATGGTTATCACCACCGAAGTATACTTAGATTTTATCGGTACCCTCATTATGCTCTTCCTTGCTTGAACTGTACTTTGCCAATGGCTGTTTTGACCCTTTCGGACTGTAACGAGCAAATAATAATCACAATTATGGCATTCACTACCAGCATAATTTCGGGCGCAACCCCTCTCGAATATATTGTCGTTCGAATGGTTTGTATGATTAACGCCCCCACCATGCTGGCGCCGAGTGAAAACTTACCACCCGCCATGGAATTTCCGGCAATCGCAAAAGCCAAAATGGCATCTAACTCAATGAAGTTTCCCATCGTGTTGGGGTCTGCTGATTTTACTTCTGAAGTCATCAATATCCCGGCCATTCCCGCGCATAATCCGCTAATCGAATAGCAAATCAACGTAATGAGAGGAACGTTCAGGCCGGAGAATCGGCCCGCGACTCTATTGATTCCGACGGTCTCAAGGAACAGCCCAAACGGCGTCTTCTTGATAAAAATCATTGTGAGTAAGAAGACCGCGCCAACGATGAATATGGAAACCGGAAAGCCAAAGAGAAAGCCGCCGCCAATATAAAAAAATCGCTCATGATAAACCGTGATTACATTGCCGCTCGTAATTAATTGAGCAATCCCTCTCCCGGCCACCAAGAGAATTAGCGTTGCCACAATGGCCTGGAGTCCAAAGTATGAAACAAGTAAGCCATTCCAGAGCCCTAAGAGCAACGCGAATCCTAACGTTAATAGAAGTGCAGTCCCTAGCGGGATATTGGACACAAATTGCTGGGCTCCATTTATGTCGACCATCTTGCCGCTCAGTAAAACAGCAATGGTGGAGCTTGCGATCGCCATAATGGACCCAACAGAAATATCTATTCCTCCTGAAGCGATCACTAAAGTCATCCCAATCGTCAAAAGCATGAGAACGGATGCCCGGTTCAAAATGTCGATTAAACTTCCGTAAAGATGTCCCTCCTTCATTTCCAGAAGAAAAAAGTCTTTCGTAAAAATGAAATTGAACAAGAGCAATAGCGCCAAGCCAATCAAAGGCCAAAATACTTGGTGACTCGTGATTCCTCTTTTTAGAACCGGTTTCATATGTACCTCAGCATCAGTCTTCGGCAGCCAAGATGCGCCGTGTCCCGGGGATATCCCCGCGTGACCGTAGTGTCGGCTCCCCTGTCACAGTTCGTTGGCTCCTATAGCAAACTCGCCATGTCCTCCTGAAATCGTATGCATGATTCCTTGCTCACTGATCTCGCCCTTACCAAGTTCCCCAATCGTTCGTTTGTCCCGATAAACTGCAACTCTCTCGCAACAACGAACCATTTCTTCCAATTCCGAGGAAATGAACAAAACAGCCATTCCTTCTTTGGCCAGGTTAACAATAATCGTTTGTATTTCGGCTTTGGCGCCAACATCGATGCCCCGAGTCGGCTCATCGAGAATCAATAATGCCGGCTCTGTTGCAAGCCATCTTGCAATGACTACTTTTTGCTGGTTTCCTCCGCTCAGATTCCTAACTAATTGCTCGCAACCGGGAGTACTTATGTTCAGCAAGTCGATAAATCTGTTCGCTATATCTTCTTGCACTCTTCGCGGAATGGAGTGTCTCAAGCCCTTCTTTGCTTGCAAACCGAGAATTATGTTTTCTCTAACTGTCAAATCGGCAATAATACTTTCGCTTTTTCTATTTTCCGGACAGAATCCCATTCCTAATCTAATGGAATCTTGCGGGGAATTAATAGTTACCTCTTTGTCTTCAATATAGCTTTTACCACTATCTGCTTTATCAACTCCGAATATTAATCTCGCCGTCTCTGTACGCCCTGACCCTAGTAGTCCGGCCAATCCCATGACCTCGCCCTTAGCGATTGAGATATCTATCGGGTCTATCGTGCCCTTTCGGCCAAGCTGCTTTCCACAGTAAAATGTCTTTGCCACCGATTTATCGGTGTCGGTTTCGCTTTTAGCTTTCTTCGCATCAACCCAACTCTGGAAGTCTTGAAGTTCTCTGCCGATCATTTTTGCCACAAGCTGGCCTCGTGGCAGGCTGGAAGTATCGAATGTCCCAACGCACTCCCCGTTTCTGAGAATCGTGACTCTATCTGTAACTTTATAAATTTGATCCAAGAAATGGGTGATAAATACAATTCCGATACCCTCGCTTTTTAGTTTCCGCATGACTGCGAATAAGTTCGACGCTTCATGCTTATCCAGACTGGAAGTAGGCTCATCGAGAATTAATACCCTGGCTGAAGTATCGAGCGCCCTGGAAATGGCCACCATTTGTTGAATGGCTACGGAATATTCATCTAGAGTGGATGTCACGTCCACTTTTATATTCAAGCGCGCGAGGGCTTCTTCGGACCTCTTGTTGATCTCTTTCCAATCGATGCGCCCATTCTTCATCGGTTGTCGTCCGATGAATATATTCTCAGCCACAGAGAGATGCGGGCACAGATTCACTTCCTGGTACACAGTACTGATTCCCAACAATTGAGCGTGATGAGGGGATTTCGGTGCAATTCCTTTGCCCGATAAAAATATTTCACCCGATTCCAGGGACTCCGCCCCGGTTAATACTTTAATCAGCGTAGATTTACCTGCTCCATTTTCGCCCACAATGCCGTGAATTTCGCCTTGCTGTAACTGAAAAGTAACATTGGAAAGGGCAACAACACCGGGGAAACGCTTGGTAATATTTCTCATGACTAGCAGGTCGTTATTGTCATTCATATGTTGCGGCCCTTCAAGTTATTTGGGATCGTTCCTGCGACTGCGAGGTGTGGGTGCCGAATAATCTCAGTGAATCCTAGCCAACCAGGTGGACGGGGTGTTTCTTTCCTCGCGAGGTTTTCAATGATCTGCAATCTTGAGCTCATAGCCACCGTGGTCGTTTCCGGCACAGATCGTTTAATCTTTCATAAAAGCCCTTTTATCACGTCTAAACTCCGGTTTCCACATAGGGCAATATGACGTGCAGCAGCAAACGCTCCAGCTCCTCGCGAAGATTATGGAGATGATCTCGCATATGGCGTTCGGCACCATTTCCATCCCCCGCCAAAATCTTTTCCACAACCACTTCATGCTCGCGATTGGAGCGCTCCAAGCGACCTTGCATGGCCATTAGTCCAAGCCGTATCCGATACCACTGATCATTGAGGTCACAGATGATGCGTGACGCACGTCCATTCCCAGACATCGCGAGGAGAACACCGTGGAGTTCAACGTCTGCTTTTCTCCACGCCTCATAATCATTCGCGATGACTGACTTCTTCATCCGTACCATTGTCCTTTTCAATTGTCCGCGCTTTTGCCCGTCCTCACACTCCGCGGCCTTCCTTGCCAGCATGCTTTCCAGTGTCTCCTTGATATCAAAGATCTCCTGGATATCTTTCAGGGAAAGGCAATAGACCTGCCATCCGCGTCGCGCACAGCTACTCAAGAATCCCTCGTACTCCAGAAGCCGAAAGGCTTCTCTGACCGGCGTTCGGCTCATACCCAGTTCCGAGGCGACCTGGCCGTCGGTAAGGCAAGAGCCGGGTTTGAGGTGCCGGTTCATGATTTTCTCTTTGATGAAGTGATAGGCCTTCTGCTGAAGGGTCGTGGTTCGATTGGAACCCGACTTATTCGCCCTCGGCTCCTTCACTCCTACGTTGTTCGTCTTCGTTTGCATCAAAGGTTATATCTCAAGCAGCTTCTTGCAGCTTCTCTCAATCAAGTGATTGTTCAGGACATATTTCTCAAGAAGAGCATCATATGGACCGGTCTCGGCGAAGGTGTCCCGGATCGCTACCATCTCTACTCTCACGGGACAGTGCTTGACCACGCACTCTGCTACAGCCGATCCCAAACCCCCAATGCTGCTGTGTTCTTCAACCGTCACAATCCCCTTCGTCTCTCTTGCCGCCTTGATAATTATTTCTTCATCCAAAGGCTTCAGGGTGTGGATCTCGATCACTCTGGCGTGAATGCCCTCTTTCTTCAACCGTTCTGCTGCGTCGAGGGCCTTCGACACCAGTATCCCGGTGACCAGAATGGTCACATCCGCCCCATCTCTTAAAAGGATACCTTTCCCGATCTCAAAAGCGCGGTCTTCATTCTCCAGAACAGGAACTTCATTTCGACATAACCTGAGATAAACCGGCCCTCGATAATAAGCAATGGCCTTTACAGCCTTCCGGGTGAGAATATCATCGGATGCTACGACCACCGTCATGTTTGGAGTCGCTCTCATGATTGCTAGATCGTAGATAGTTTGGTGAGAGACCCCGTCGAAAGAATCGGAAAGCCCACCGTAACTACCGCAGACCTTCACATTCAGATTCGGATAAGCAATCGAGCTTCTTATCTGCTCCCCCGCTCTCAGGGTCGTCAGGAAGCCGAAGGTGCTGGCAAAAGGAATCTTTCCCACCGTCGCAAAGCCGGCGGCCGCATCCATCATATTTGCCTCAGCCACCCCGAAGTTAAAGAACCGATCCGGAAATGCCTTGCCGAAGAGGGCTGTTTTTGTGGATGAGGACACATCAGCGTCCAGAACCACTACTTCGGAGTTTTCTCTCCCTAACTCGACTAATGCTTCACCAAAGCTATCTCTGAGAGCGACCATCTTAAGCATGGATTGCCTCCGCCAACTCGCTCACGGCCTGCGCGTACTCCTGCTCTGAGATCTGTTTCCCATGCCAAACGTGAGTATTCTCCATGAACGAGACTCCCTTTCCTTTTACCGTATGGGCGATTAGGATAGAAGGAACATCCTTCGTTTTCTTGGCTCTATCGAGCCCTTCGGAGATTTCTTCGGGTTCATGGCCATTGACCTCGATCACATTCCAGCCAAAAGATTTCCACTTTGCTATGACATCTCCGAGCGGCATGATGTCGTCCATGGCTCCGTCGAGTTGATACCGGTTATAGTCGAGTAGAACGATGAGGTGATCGAGCTTAAACTTAACCGCAGCCATCGCTGCTTCCCATATCTGGCCTTCATTCATCTCACCGCAGCCAATTAAGACGTAGACGTAAAAGTCCTTCTTAGAGAGTCGACCTGCCAGTGCCATTCCTATCCCGACGGAGGGACCGTGCCCAAGGGATCCGGTCGACATATCCACTCCCGGAGTCTTCAATAAATCAGGGTGCCCCTGGAGAATGCTGTTGAAACGACGAAATGTATTTAATTCAGGCTTTGGGAAAAAACCCTTTTCGGCTAGGACGGCGTAGAGGGTCGGTGCACAGTGACCTTTCGAGGGGATGAACCGATCCCGGTTCTCCCACTTCGGATTGCTCGGATCTACTCTCATCTTGTCAAAATAGAGCGTGGTAACGAGCTCTACGGCGGAGAGCGAACCGCCTGCATGTCCGGAGCCCGCTTCATAGATCATCTTCAAAACAGCCAGCCGGATCTCTCGAGTGAGGTTCCTGAAGTATTCTTTCTTCTCCGGAGAATAAGGCATCTCTCTCTTTCCTCGTATTTGTCCGGCTTGTTAACGACTCTTATCGCAGCCAGCACCTAGTTTGGAAACAACGTGGTTAAAAAACGAATCTCTATTAAACTGCTCCGCTTTAAACTGCCCCGCATCGAACCCACTTTAGCCTCCCGGAAGCGATCGGAGGAATAGGAGGATACCTCGGGTAAGATCGCGGCATCCCCCTCATTCCATCCGGTACTTACGCCATGCGGGCGCACTAAAGTATCTCCGAGGCGTCACCTCGCTGACAATTAGTACACTCTAGTGGGCAAGTCTTTCGCGGCCGTTGCGGCGGTATAGAGTTTAAAATTCAACCAAGTTGCTTTCGGTATGGTACTAGTTTTTCCGGCAACGATTGTCTTTACTAACTCTACACACTTCGGCCCATAATCGATCGGATTTTCAATGGTCGCATTGTATCTTCCGGCAACCATTTCTTCAAAAGCAATTTTCAGGCCGTCCACAGAAACGATAATAACGTCCTTTCCAGGTTTTAGGCCCGCTTCCGTCAGTGCCTGTGCTCCACCTATACCCTGGTCATCAGCGGCCGACCATAATACATCGATTCTTATGCCTTGAGCCTTAAGAGATTTGATCATGGCCTCTGCCGCCTCTTTGCCTTTGGCCCTGGTGTAATCTCCGGATTGAGAGGCGACTATCTTAAATCTCGGCTGAGATTTCAAGGCTTCATCAAATCCCAATTTTCTTTCTACCGCTGTACTTGCCCCAACGGTTCCTTGAAGCTCCATGATGTTGACAGGACCGGGTTTATTCTTGAAGGTATCGAAAACAAATTGGGCTGCTATCTTGCCGGCCTGTGTATTATCCGGCCCAACAAAGGTCAGGTAATAATCTTCCGGTTTACCGACACTAACCGTAAGCTTTCTATTTACTATGATCAGTGGAATGTGTTTATCCCTTATTTCTTTTAGAACAGCATCCCAACCGGTCGCCACGACCGGAGCAAGAATGATCACATCTACTTTTTGCGCAATGAAAGATCTGAGCGCCTTAATTTGGTTTTCTTGCTTCCCCTGCGCATCTGAGAACTTTAGAGTAATGCCTGCTTTGGCGAAAGCATCTTTCATGTTTTCAGACATTGAAGTTCGCCACGGATTTTCCGCGCCGATTTGTGAAAATCCAACCACAATCTTCTTATCGGCCGAAAAACTAAACGATGATGCAATCACCAGTGCTGCGATAGCCAGCAAGACTTTTTTCACGATAATGTTTCCTTCCTCTCTTGATGTTGTTTGCGGGCCACAGGCTATCGCATGAGTTCTGCGAGAGTCTGTCCCCGTTTTTCACCGAAACCCTTAAATGAATTTCCGCAGATACTGAATCCCCCTTGATGCGGCCGTATCCGGATCCGGATACGGAAGTATTTCGAGGGTGGCAAAGCCGGCATAGCCAATTTCGTTAAGAGTGTTAATGATCCCAGGAAAATCGAGATGGCCATCCCCGGGAGCCCAACGGTTGCTGTCAGCAAAATGGACGTAGGCGATGACGTCTTTCGCCGCTCTTAGGCTGCCGCCAATGGAGGCATCCTCGATGTTCATATGGAAGACGTCAGGCATCAGGAAGATCTGGCCATTACCAATCTTCTTAAGTATCTCCATCCCGTCCAGAACGCTGTTGATGAAATTGATCTCATAGCGGTTGACGGGCTCAAGAATGATTCTGACCCCTCGACTGCCTCCATACTCTCCACATTCGCGGATACCCTCAATGAACCTTTCCTCGGAAGCTTTTGGCTCTTGCAGGTCCAGAGGTCCCCTGACCCTTCCGATATTGACCATAGCCCCAAATTCACTGGCCAGATCAATCAGGCTTTTCAGCCGCTGGATGGTTCTTTGCCTGATGGCTGCATCCGGGTGGGTGAGCCAGAGCTTGGCGTCGGCAAAGACTTGGCCCGTCGAGATCACAGGTAATTCGAGACGATACTCCTTGAGCAGAGCTTTGATTTCCGGGAGACTCACCTGGCTGGAGTCGAGCAGGGCAAGCTCAACCCCGTCATATCCCAGTTGAGCCACCTTTCGGATGCTTTTCGACAGTTTATCGCGGAAGACTACGAAAGCGGACGGCAGGGCCCTTTCCGAAGCTATTGCCAATCCCAGTTTCATCTTCAATTTCCAGGTGAGACGTGAAATCATTAGCCATATCGCTGGAGTTGTCAAGGGTTTTGCGATGTTGTGAATTCCTTATGGGCCAAATTAGGAATACGGCTAATCAAAACAACGTATACAGGGCTGTCCGCCATGGCCTCGAAAACCTGGCGAGCAAATTGGTCTTTCTTGGTGATGACCGGTTCGAGAGCAGTGTTATATTAGGGCGGTCGGGTTCCGCTGGGAAGGCATCCCAAGCCACGAATCGCATGCCGTTGAACGCGCCTGCCCAATTGGCAGACCAGAGAAGGGTTAACCAGATGAGAATCGCAGTGATTAACGAAACCAGCGCCGCCAACCGCAACGCCGATATACTCGCAGCCCTGCAGGGTCGAGGACACGAAATCATCAATGCCGGAATGACCACAAACGGTGCAAAACCGGAGCTGTCCTATATCCACACCGGCCTGATGACCGCCATACTGCTCCATCTTAATCGGGTCGACTTCGTCGTGGGGGGATGCGGAACAGGTCAGGGCTACCTGAACTCCGTGATGCAATATCCTGGCGTGTTCTGCGGACACATTCTCAACGATCTCGACGCATGGCTGTTCATGCAAATCAATGGCGGCAATTGCATTTCGCTGGCCTTGAACCAGGGTTACGGCTGGGCTGGCGACGTCAACCTGAGATTCATCTTCGACCGCTTGTTCAGCGTCGAGCGGGGCGGAGGTTACCCGCCTCACCGGGCTCTCCCGCAAAAGGAATATCGCGATAAGCTGGCGCGAGTTTCCGACATAACACATCGCCCCTTCGCCGAGATCATCAGCAGCTTACCGGATGATGCCATTCTGCCGGCGCTCGATTATCCAGGCATGAAGGAATTGGTCGATGTTGACTCCGTCACCGACCCAGGGCTGAAAGAGGCTTTCCGGCGGCGCGTGAAGGCGGGCCCACTCGTATTTGCCTAATCGATGAACCAATGAGAGCAAAACCGATGCGCCGGACGCAGCGGCAAGCGCTCCTCGTTCATTCCGGCGTGACGCTATTCGCTGTCGGCACCGGCATCCGATCGATTCCGCTATCGTGCTGTAACGTGGGCGGTTGAACAATTGCTCGAACGGGCGCACACACTGGGTGCAGCCGACCTGATTCCTCAAAGGGTCTCGAGCAAGATACGGTCGGGATAGCCGGGTTCTCACCCCTGGACAGGCTCCGTTCAAGACGCCGGAATGCATATCCAGTGCGATTACCGAGGTAACTTGAAAAACGTGGCAAGTTGGATACTGAGGTAACTTGCGTACATGTCCAGTTGGCGATATCTTCGTAACTGCTGGAAGGATGCGATGACCCAACTAAGTTCCGGTATGGCATTACCGCCCGAGCCATCCGCCGAGATGCGCCGCTGGCCCCGTTACTCCATTGACGTGGGTCTTCGTGCCACTGCACGCGTCGGCAAAGCGGACAAAACGGTGCACGGGCGGGGAACAGAACTGGGAAAAGGCGGTATGGCAGCGGTGCTGCCAATCGAACTGGCTATCGGAGATAGGATCAAGGTTGAGATAACTCTTCCCTACTGCGTCCAGTCGATTACGCTGATCGCGGTTGTTCGGAACCGCTCCAGCTTTACGTATGGCGTAGAGTTCATGGGTATCAGTTCAGCGCAACAGGCCGAGATTGAACGCGTCTGCCGCCTGCTTGTGATCCTGCAGTAGAAATTGACAAATACCGCGGCGCTGCGGTGCCAGACGACCGTGCTCTGACCAACGCTAGTGGCGATACGCGATGGCCTTCTTGAGCGCATCCACAATTTCGGAAATGTAATCTCGGTCACCGTTCGTGAAAGCCCGAACCTCACCGGATGCGCTATCAAGCACAATCGTGAACTTCGGCCTGAAAATCGCATTGAGGAAAGCCCCAACGATAAACAGGATTAACCCGAAACGGTAAAGCCGTGCAAGAAAAGCTCCCACTCCGAGTAGATAGCAAGCCGTAGACCACGATCGGGTCGGCCCGGTTTTTTCAAGGCGCACGCCTTTTACTTCTGACATGGCAAAAACTCGCCCCGGCACCGTGAAATGAATGTTGGTTACGATGACGGCTCCATCTTCAAAAAACGTGCTCTCCGCATCTGGCGGCAGAACTACGGGCTTCAAGGCTGTGCCGCCGGAGCCACTCGGGATTCCCGCCTTACTCTTGCCGCACACATGACAGAAATTGCCCTCGTCGAAAAGTTCGGTACCGCAATGAATGCAATGCTGTGCCATATGCCCGATGATAACTGAATTTTGAATCAGGGTTGCAAGTGCCGCGGCAAATTGCCTCGCCCGTGCCGGACCAAGCTGCCGCTGGGGGAGTTAGCGGCAACGCGGTTGGGTATGGACTTTGTTGCGAAAACCCTGCCCGGTTGTTCGTATAATGCAAGCATGGCGCTCAAATTCACGACCTCCTACCTTGAGGATTCTTTGTCGCTGTTTCGCCACTACAAGAAAACGGCCGAAGGCGCGATGGCACAAGTCACAGACGAGCAGCTTGTCGAGGTGCTGGACCCGGAGATGAACTGTATTGCCGCCATCGTAAAGCATATGGCGGGGAACATGCGGTCGCGTTGGACCGACTTTCTCACCAGCGACGGTGAAAAACCGGATCGGAACCGGGACATCGAATTCGTGGAGCCTCCCCCCGGACGCAACGAGTTGATGAAGCTGTGGGAGTCAGGCTGGAACTGCGTGTTCTCCGCGCTGGAACCACTCTGCCCGGCGGATCTCAATCGCACGGTTACAATCCGGAGCGAAGCTCACTCGGTAATGCAGGCCATCAACCGCCAGATTGCTCACTACTCTTATCACTGCGGACAAATCGTGTTCTTGGCGAAGCACTTTCAACATTTGCGATGGAAATCTCTGAGCACGCCCCGTGGCCAGTCGGCCAAATTCAATCAGCAAGTAGCGGCCGGTGAAGCCAGCCAGCGGTGACAATCCAGCTAGTGTAGTGCGTCAAACAAAGGGGCCGTTATTTGAAGGCGGCTTCTGGCCTCTTTCGGATGTCATCCAACAACCTTCGCGCGGGTTACACTTCCACGTTGTGCTCTGGTGGGCGCGAGCGTTCCAGTGACCACTTTAGTACGGCGGCCGACCGGTAGATGCCGTGCACGAATTTGCCGTAGGGCAGCGTCAAAAACAGCGCCATGACGATGCCGAGATGAACCACCAGCAGCGTGCCCATCGCCGCGCTCTCGCGCAAGAACAGCAAAAGCAGTCCGCTGATGCTGGTCAGCAACAGCAGCACGATGAAGGACACGTCCATCCCGTACTGACCCTCGTCGACGATATCCCGATTGCGGCGCTGCTTCAGGGCGTAGAGGCCCACGGGCCCGATCACCAGGCCGATGCCCCCCAACGTGCCAAAGATGACCGGCCAACTGGCATAGCCATAAGGTCCGTGCCATCCCAGCACGTAGTAGTAGATTGCGCCCAGCGTGGTGGCCACGAAGCACGACAGGAATCCGTAGAACGTCACGTGATGGAACCAGCGCAGCGACTGCGAACTCTCTGTCCCCGGATAGGTGCAGCCCGCCCCGCCGTTGTCCAGATTCTCGAGGCGGAGCACATCCTTCGCCGCTCTGGTCAGCGCGGCGGGGTTGGCGAGCCCGGAATACGGCTCACCCACATTGCGCCAGAAGCGGAGAAATCCGATCAGCAAGGCGAGCGCGGCGAACAGCCCAACCGCGGCGAAGGTCAGCGTCATAACTTCGTGCGAGATGATCTGATAGGCATCTCCGCCACGAACCGGCGTCCATAGCCGGCTGCCAACGGCCGCGTTCGCGGCCAGCAGGAACCCTATCAGCACTACCGCCGTGAGCAGCGAAACCAGCAGCCCGTTCTTGCGGAACGCTTTAGCCAGCGGGGCCGGCCAGGCATACAGTTCGTAGGTATAGGCGCGAATCTTGGCCAATGTCTTCGGCGGATTGATGTCAAACTCGTGCGGCGGCGCGTACTGGCAGGCGTAATAGCACTCGCTGCAATTGTGGCAGAGATTCGCCAGGTAATTCAGATCGCTCTCCTTGAAAACCAGACGCCTCTCCATCGCCTGCCACACAGCGCAATAGCCTTCGCAGTAGCGGCAGGCGTTGCACACGGTCATCAAGTGTTCGCCCTCGTGCATCAACTCAGTTGGCAGCATGGCGCGGCGCCTCCTCTCTTCCATCGCGTGGCTCGCCCCGATTCAGGGCTTGCATGGCTGCCTCGCGGCCGGCGATGCGGCCAAACACTGTCCCGATGGTCACGCCAAAGCCGGCCACGTATCCCTTGCCGAGTATGCTGCCCGCCATGATTTCCCCGGCGGCAAAAATATTGCGCGACCGCTGGCCGTCCTTCATCAGCGCCATGGCGCGCTCATTGACCTTCACTCCCAGATACGTAAACGTCAGACCGGGCCGCAGCCCGTAGGCGTAGAAGGGCGGCTGATCGATCCGCAGCGCCCAATGCGTTTTCTCCGGCTGCAAGCCCGAGGTCTTGCAGTCGTCCAGGATTGCATGGTTAAACGTTCCGGGCTGAACCGCGTCGTTGTAGGCCTTGACCGTGGCCACGACCTTTTCCACCGGCAGCTTCACCAGCTTTGCCAACTCGCCGATGCTCTGCGCCTTCGCCGGCGGGAAGACCGAGGGCATGAATTTTCCCATCGCCTTGGCGTCGATGATGCAGTGGCCAATCTGCTCCGGCTGTTGCGCCACCAGCCGTCCCCAGATGGCATAGCGCTTCGGCCAGAAATCCTCGCCCTCATCGTAGAAGCGTTCGCCGTTCTTGTTCACCACGATGCCCAGCGAAACGCAGTCGAGCCGGGTGACGATGCCGCCGTCGAACTTCGGCGCACGGGCGTCGATGGCCACACAGTGTCCCTGCGTGGGGTCGCCGATGGATTGCACGCCCAGCTCGATCAGGCGCTTCAGAACCTTGCCTTTGTTGTAGGGAGTGCCGCGGATCAGAAAATTGTCGGCGGCCGCCCCCCACGCCTCTTTCAGCCATTCCAGGTTCGATTCGAAGCCGCCGGAGGCGGCCACCAATACCTTGGCGCCGATCTGCGCGGGCTTGCCTTCCACCAGCACGCTGGCGCTTTGAAACCTGCCGTCGACCACATCCAGGTCCACCACTTCGGCGTTGTAAACAATGCGGATGCCCACGCGCTCCGCCCTGGCGAAGTAGGCGTTCATCATGGCTTTTCCGCCGCCCAGGAAGAACGCATTGGTGCGGCCCAGGTGAAGCGTGCCGCCCATGGCATGTTGAAAGCGAACTCCGTAGCGCTTCATCCACTCGGTACAGGAGGCCGAAGCGAGGATCGTCATGCGCGCCAACTGCTCGTTGGTCTGGCCTCCGGTCACTCGCAGAATATCGTCGTAGAACTCGTCTTCCGAATAGGCCTCGGTCATCACCTCCGTCGGCGCGTCGTGCATGCACCGCAGGTTTCTGGTGTGCCGGCTGTTGCCGCCGCGGAACTCCTTCGGTGCGCCCTCCAGCAGCAGCACGCTGGCCCCACTTTCACGCGCGCTCAAAGCCGCCGCCAAAGCCGCGTTGCCCCCGCCTATCACCAAAACATCAAATCCCGATAAATCATCCGTCATCGCCATCTCCCGACAGCTTGCCAGGGATCAGCACGCAAGCAGAACACTGCTCGCAATACTTTGCGAGCGAGACACCACCCCTGAATGAATGTAAAAGTGCTCTTAACAGTTTGCCTTATTGCACAGACTAATTCCAGAAAGAAGTGCTGACGCCCGCGCTTGGCGCGCCAAGGCGCAACCCGTGACAAACATCAGACGCACGCAGCGTAGCCTTGCCCAGCGTGTCTCCGGTGCATATGTTGTCGGCATACAGCACGAGTGATTCGGCGCTGAAATGGAGATTCCAAAATTGTGCTTTGCAAGGATTAACCCCCTGCGTATAGTGGGGGACGATTTCCAACGCGAGCACAATTTTTGTAGCTCAGAAAAAGTTCCGCCGCACTCAGAGCGCGGTGATACGGATTGCCCGAGACGAATCGGGGGAGGAATCGAAAATGGCGGATTCGAGATGGATTAAAATTGGCGGCACACTTCTTGTCGGGCTGTTTATTGCCTACCTGGACCGTATTAACCTCTCCGTAGGCCTGCCCTCTATTGCCAAGGACCTCGGCTTTGCTGGTCCGGGGTTCGCAGTGACGTCGAGTTGGGCGCTCACCACCTTTCTAATGGGTTATGCCGTTGCGAATGTTTTCGGCGGCATACTGACGCAGCGATTCGATCCTAAGTGGGTAGCTATATGTACCCTGACGATTTGGTCAGTATCAACCATACTCACAGGATGGGTCGCATCTGTAGGACTTCTTCTGTTCTATCGCCTCGTACTGGGTGTGACGGAGGGAATCTATTGGCCCCAGCAGTCTCGATTCGCGAGATCGTGGTTCGCACCGCACGAACTTACCAGGGCTAACAGCATCATTCAGTATTATGGCCAGTACTTGGCGCTTGCGATCGGCTTCGTAAGCCTAACGCCGATCTACAATGCCTTCGGTTGGCACGTGTTGTTCTTCCTCACCGGTGGCGTTGGCCTAGTTGTGATGATTCCTCTCTATGGCCTCCTGCTGGGAAAGCAATCCGAAGCCCCATACCAGGAGCAGAAGGCTGGCCCGCAACCCAAGCTGACCTTGCGAGCGCTTGGCGGAGTGCCCTTTTTGCTTTTAGTGTTCAGTTACATCATGCAGGGCATGTTTTTTTGGGGAATTACGCTTTGGATTCCACTGGCGGTTAAATCGCTCGGATTTACCGGAGGCGCCCAAGCCCTCGGAAGCGCCTTGCCTTATATCGCGGCAATTGCTTTAGCGGTTCCGATGGCGATCATCAGTGACAGGACGGGGAAAAGAGTACTGATTGCCGCCTTGGGATTGCTGGTAGCTGGCATTCTACTCATTCTGCTACCACAAGTCAGCAGTGGTTATGCAAAATTGGCATTGATCACTCTGGCATTGGGATACTGGGCGAGCAGTTACACGCCCAATATCTGGTCTATTGTCCAGTCTACGGCTGAACCGCAGGCGGTAGGCGCGGCCGCGGGTATTATTAACGGCCTTGGGGCGGGTGGCGGAGGAACCCTGGCGGGATTCCTCGTAGGTTTGATGTATAAGTACACGGGGTCATATATGTCGGGATTCGTTGCCCTCGGGGTCCTGGTGATACTGGGCGGAACCGCACTTCTCATCTACGGGCGGATGATGTCCTCGCGGGGCTCCCTTGCGCTGGGTACGGGAAAGGCATAGGTGTTTCAACTTTGGCCTGCATGTTGCGAGCTAGAGTAAGAATGCTGGAGCTGCTGATTGCATGGAGAGATAAGGAGCTGCGCACGTGAAAATCAGAAAGATTGAAGGCATATTTTTGTTTGCACCCTTTGAAAGGAAGTTGGGGAACTCTCAGGTTTGGTTTGAAGGCAAATCGGCAAACTATCTGAAGGTCGAACTCGACGAAGGTATTACCGGATACGGGGAGGCCTACGGATTTGATCGTGAGCAACTGTCGCAGGTTATGAAGTCGCTCTTTCCGCATTTTGTTAATTTCCAATTCGACAAATGGGAGGACATTGAAGATCAACTGAGTCGGAAACTACCGCCAACTGTCTCAACTGCGATTCGCAAACGGCTTGAGAGCGCTCTGAATCTAGCCTACTGGGACATCAGAGGGAAAACTGAAAACAAACCTGTATGCGAGCTGTTTGGCTGCAAGCCAAAAACACATATTCCCGTCTATGGTACGGGATTGTTCTACCGCGAAGTGTCCGACTACAAGGAACAATTGCCCTTGCTTTTGCCGGAGATGCAGCGCTTCATAGCAGCGGGCTATCACGGAATCAAGATGAAGGCCGGGAAATACCCGGCAGAGCAGGAAGCATGGCTGATTGGTCAAATAAGAAAGGAGCTTCCCTCCAGCATGAACTTGATGGTAGACGCTAATTGCGGGATGAGAAGCATGGAAGAGACGAAGGAGTTGATGAAAAGGCTCGAGCAGATCGGCGTGAAGTGGCTGGAAGAACCGTTCTCGCCTGACGCCTACGGCGACTATAAGGAAGCATGCGCTCACCGTAACGGGCTGCCTGTTGCAGCCGGTGAAAATGAGTGTACGTTCGACGGCTTCCCCAAGTTGATCGCGTCCGGGGTTACTATTCTTCAACCCGAGCTTTCTCTATGCGGTGGATTCTCGAACCTTCCGGCCCTTATGGAGTTGGCGAACAAGCATCAAGTGCAACTGACTCCACACGTCTGGGGATCGGGAATTCTCTATAGTGCGACACTTAATTTTTATTCAATGCTGGGCAGCGGGCATACCCTCCCGTACGAATGCCCCTTCCTGGATGATCCGCTGCGCGATCGGTGCTTTACTCACGTTTCGATAAAGAACGGCTTTATCGATGCACCAGCTCACGCCGGCCTCGGGGTGGAGTTCGACCAGGAGCAATTATCCAGATACGTGACTGTTACTGTCTGAAGTTGACAGTAGTTGACATTAGAGTAGTAGTTGAATCGCCGTTGGGAAACCGCACAGGCGGAGATCGCTGCTATCCGCCAATTTGAGCCATGGTAAACGGCGTATGCGCGGAATCCAGCTTCAAAAGCCTGTGCTGCGAGGGTTTCTTCCACATGATCTGATGCAGAACTTCCTTCAGCTTATCGTCATCGCACCGCAGGTATGGCTTAAGGTCGACTCCCTCACTGGCGAACAGACAGCCCTTTGCCATACCCGAGGCAGTGACCCTTATGCGGTTGCAACTCTCGCAAAACTCATTTGAAATCGGCGTAATCACGCCAATTGTACCTGCCGCGCCAACAATCTGGTAGTTCCTTGCAGGGCCTCCCGTATTGCCGTGGTCCAGCGTTGCGAGAGGATAACGTCGCGCGATTTGCTCAAGGACCTCGTGCCCGGTGACGCAAAGGGACTTCCATCCGGGTTCCATCCTCGTCGGCATGTATTCGATAAAGCGCACGGTGCAAGGCTTGCGCAGGGTGAGCGCGGCGAAGTCCAACACCTCGCCGTCGTTGATTCCCCGCATAACCACCATGTTAATTTTGACCGGAGGAAATCCGGCCTCTTCGGCAGCGGCGATTCCGTCCAGAGCTTTATTCAGGTCTCCGCCGCGGGTGATCGTTGCAAAGGTTTCCGGATTGAGCGAGTCCAAACTCACGTTGAGTCTTTGCACCCCTGCGCGGCGAAGCTCCGTCGCCATCTCTCGCAGCAGCAGACCATTCGTGGTCAGAACCATTTCCTTTAATCCGTGGATAGCCGCCAGCGTTGCCACGAAGCCGACGACCCCCCGCCTGACGAGCGGCTCTCCCCCGGTGATTCTGATTTTTTCGATTCCCAGTGCAACCGCTTGGCCGGCGATGCGCTGCAGGTCTTCGAAACTTAGTATGTCTTTATGCGAAAGCTTGGGAACTCCCTGAGCAGGCATGCAGTAGCAGCAACGCAGGTTGCAACGATCGGTGACCGACAGCCTGAGGTAGTTGATGCGGCGTCCGTGCGAGTCAGTTAGTCCCATTGGTCCTGCCGCAATACTAAGGGTCTATCCCGCAAAGTGCAATTTCAATTCCAAAGATTCGCCATCTTATGAAGAGCTTATCCGTCGATGCCGTGTTCCATGTGTTCCAAGTCGGAAGATAAAATCGAACACGCGGGCCTGCACGCGGTGCGGCGGCAGCTCGCATATCTCGTTCAAACAATAGATAATTGCCCTGCGCGTTGACTGCGAGCTTAGCGCGCGCAGGCGGCGCAAGAGGACTATATTTCGAGTCATCGCCCCAGGGCCTGCTAACGCTGATAAGGCGGCAGCGACGAGATCGGAATTTTTCGAGCGCAAGGAACGAGAATCGGCAAATGCCGGACTATTTTAGCGACGAGCGACACCGCAATTTGGGAAAATCCTGGATGAGAAACTATGACTTCCTCTGACAATCAGCGCTACTCCCGCCAAATACGTTACAGCGGAATCGGCGAGGAGGGCCAGAATCGCATTTTGCAAGGCCGTGTCGCCGTGGTGGGATGCGGCGCTCTGGGCAGCGTACAGGCCGAAGCGTTGGCGCGGGCGGGCACCGGCTTCATCCGCGTGATCGACCGCGACTACATAGAATTCAGCAATCTGCAGCGCCAATTGCTGTTCGACGAACACGACGCGGCGGCCGCTTCACCCAAGGCTATCGCCGCCGCGGAGCGCATGCGGGCCATCAATTCGGAGATCGAAATCGAACCGGTCATTGCCGACTTGACTCCGTCCAATGCGGATGAATTGCTCGCCGATGTGCACCTCATTCTGGACGGAACGGATAACTTTGAGACCCGCTATCTGATCAACGATTTTGCAATCAGTCGCGGCCTGCCGTGGATCTACGGCGCGGCGGTGGGCAGCTATGGTCTGAAGATGCCGGTGTTGCCGGGCCGCACCTGCTGCCTGCGATGCGTCTTCCCCGAGCCGCCCTCCGGCGTGCAGCCCACCTGCGAAACGGCTGGAGTCTTGAGCCCCATCACCATGACGATTGGCGCATTGCAGGCGGCGGACGCGCTCAAAATACTGGCGGGCCGCACGGATCGCGTGGTGGCGCAAATCACCATCGTCGACGTGTGGACGGGCGACATCCTGCAGACGCCGCAACCCGCTCCACGTGCGGATTGTCCGGCGTGTGGACGCCACGAATTCGTATATCTCGAAGGCAAGGCAAGGCCGCCCATCAGCCTTTGCGGACGGAACGCAGTGCAGATCCATGACCGTACCCGGCACGTGGACCTTCGGCAACTGGCAGCCCAACTCGAAGCGGTGGGTACCGTACGAGCGAACGAATTTGCCTTGCGGGTCCAGATTGCGCCTTACGAGCTAACCATATTTCCCGACGGCCGTGCGATCATTAAAGGAACCACCGATGTTGGAGTTGCACGGAGCCTGTACGCGAAGTACGTTGGGAATTGACAGGCGGCCGCTTCTGCGCAGGAGTTTGGCGAGGCATATCGATGAAGGCGGCGATTCTGACATTAAGCGACAAAGGGTCTCGGGGCGAGCGAGCCGACGTCAGCGGGCCGGCGCTCGCCTCGTGGCTCACCGAGCGCGAGGTGGAGATTGCGCGCACGGAAGTTATTCCGGATGAAGCCGATCTTATCTCGGCCAAACTCGCGGAGTGGGCCGACGGCGGCGAGTTTGACTTGATTCTGACGACCGGCGGCACGGGAGTCTCTCCACGAGACGTCACCCCGGAGGCGACCGTGAGAGTGCTGGATCGGCTGATCCCTGGCTTCGGCGAAGCGATGCGGGCCGCCAGCCTCGCGAAAACTCCCCAAGCCATGATCTCCCGGGCGGTGAGCGGCGTGCGCAAGCAAACATTGATTGTCAACCTGCCGGGAAGTCCGCGAGGAGCAATCGAAAATCTTGAAGCTGTCTGGCCGGCGATTCCTCATGCCCTGAAGAAGATACAGGGAGACATGGGTGATTGCGTCTAGAGCAATTCCCCAGTAGATATATTCCAACCTACCAGAATGTCATGGCGAGCGAAGTCGAGCCACCTTTTGTTTCTGCTGCCGAAAACAAAGGGTGGCTCCACTCCGCTTCGCTCCGGTCGCTTAGGAAATTTCGGCTACACCAATCCGGGAACTGCCCTAGCCTTCCGCGAATCCGGTCTAAGCGGCTTCGCGATTTTCTTCCTCGTTGGTAAACTGCCGCTCGTTGGCCTGAGGGCGAGCGCTTGGCGTTGCCTCTTGCCGTCCCACGCTGAAGTAGCTGAATCCGTGACTTTCCATCTCCGCCCGCGAAAAGAGATTCCGGCCGTCGATCAGAATCGGATGGTTCATTGCCTGACGCAGGCGCTGAAAGTCCAATGCGGTGAATTCCTCCCAATCGGTGAGGATGAGTAAAGCGTCGGCCTTTTCCGCCGCCTCGTAGGCGCTCGCGGCGAAGGCAATCGGCGCGTCGGAAAATTCCTTGCGGGCGCGTTCCATGGCCGCCGGATCGTAGGCCACGATTTCGCAGCGCTCCTTCATCAGCATGCGGATGACCGCGATGGCCGGCGACTCACGAATGTCATCCGTCCCGCCTTTGAAGGCCAATCCAAGCACGGCCAAGCGCTTGCCCTTCAACATCCACAGCGCGCTGCGCACCTTCCGCAGGAACATATGCCGCTGCTCGTCGTTGATGCGCATCACCTCTTCCAGCAACCGAAAGTCGTAGCCGAATTCGCGAGCCACGGCGCGGAATGCCGCAAGGTCTTTGGGAAAACAGGAACCGCCGTACCCGATTCCCGGACGCATGAAGAGCGTTCCGATGCGCTGGTCGGCCCCCATGCCCTCGCACACTTCCTCGATGTCGGCGCCGGCGGGCTCGCAGATGCTGGAAATTGCGTTGATGAACGAGACCTTCATCGCCAGGAACGCGTTGGCCGCGTGCTTGATGAGTTCGGCGCTATTGGTAGCGGTCACAATCAGATTCGCCGGCAAGATCGCGTCGTCGGGGAAGGGAATGGCGCCCTTAAGATGCGCGTAACTGCCATCCGTGAGCGGCTGGTAGAGCTGGCGAAGAATGGCGGTGCAGCGATCGTCGTCGCTGCCCACAATGATGCGGTCGGGATAGAGAAAATCGGTGACGCCAGTGCCTTCGCGCAGGAACTCCGGATTGGAGCCGACCTCAAACGATCCCAGTGGAGCTCTGTAACGAATCAGTATTCTCCTGATCCACCGGCTAGTCCCGACCGGCACCGTGCTCTTGACGGCAATCACCTTGAAGGAATCGATCTCACGAGCGATGTCATGGCACACCGCCTCCAACCAGGAGAGATCGGCCTCTCCGGTTTCCGACGGAGGCGTGCCGACGGCGATAAACACCACGCTGGACGAACGTACGGCCTTCGCTATGTCGGTTGTAAACGTCAGACGTTTGTTCCGGTGCCTCGCTAGCAACTCCGGCAGGAACTCCTCATGAATGACCGTCTGCCCAGCCTGCAGGGCGGAGATTTTATCCCCGTCGTTATCAACGCAAATTACATCATGCCCGATTTCCGCGAGGCACGCGCCCGCAACCAGCCCGACGTAGCCTGATCCAACGATTGAGATCCTCATCTTCTGGTCCGTGGGTCCTTTCCCTGACATGGACGAAATCGTCCGTTCTTGCTCGTTAAATCCCGCGCATCACATCATGCGAACTCTCTTCCGCGTCCAGATACGACAGCGAAAGAGGCCGCGACTCCTGAATGTCGCTGTAATCCTCATCCCTAAAGACCGACGTGTAATGCTGGTGCGCCCGCTCCCACGCCTCGTCGTCGGGTAGCGCGCCGAAGGTCTGCACATAAAGCGGACTTCCCGGGTACGGAAACATCGGCACCGGTTCGCTCACCCAGACTCCGTGCGACTTCAGCCGCTCCTGCCAGCGCCGGGTCTCCTCTTTATCGTCGTGCCCGGTAAGGATCAGGTTTGCCTGCACCCAAGGAATTCGTTGCTTGGCGTAGATCAGCAGTTGGCTGATGCGCTCGGTGCTCATCCGGCAATTCTTGTTCAACTCGTTGCGTCCGGCCTCCGTGATGGACTCAATGCCGCACTCGATGGAGATCGTGTGGGCGCGGCCAAGCAGGTCGAGCGTTTCCTCGTTCCACAGGTCGATACGCGTCTGGAACCCGATTTGCACGTTGCGCTCGGCGATTCCCTCCAGCAACCGGATAACATTTTTCCCGACGCCAAAAATTTCGTCGATGAAGTAGACGTAGTCGACCCCGCGCGCAACCAGCCGGTCGATTTCCAGCAAAACGTCGTCGACATTGCGTTCGCGAAATTTGTTGCGGAACAGCGTCTTGTTACAGAAGGTGCAGGCCCAGGGACAGCCGCGCGCGAATTCGATTTCGGCGCCACGGCCTTCGCCCCAGAAAACGTGATGGCGGTGGCTGTGTGCTTCCACGTCATAGTTGCGGAAGTCAAGCGCTCCGAGCATACGCATATCGACGACGCCAAGGCCGGGACTCATGTGTTCGCCCTGCTCGTCGTGCCAGCAGCAGCCGTCGATCAGGCTCCAGGGTTTGGCGGCCAGATCGGCAATCGCCTGGTCCGGCTCGCCGCGCAGGACCACGTTGGCGCCCGTTTTGCGCATGGCGGCTCGCGGCGTTGCCGAGCCGTGCGGGCCGATCAAGACCTTCGTGGCCGTGCCGCCGATTCCCGCAAACCACTGCCGCGGCACGCGCATTTCCGGAGGCGGGCAGCGCCAGAACAAGTAGGAAGGCGCTGAAGGAATCACCAGGAAATCAGCTCTCAGGCCGCGCACCCGCGCGCGTACATCCTCGATGGTGAGATTGCCGGTCTGGGCATCCACCACCAGGCAATCATGCCCCGCCTCTTGAAGTTTGTCGGCGGCAAACAGCAGCTCCAGCGGAACGTGCGGCTCGCGGCAGCCGAAGTAAGTGGACCCCGTGAAATCCCAGTTGGGATTGATCAGTGCATACTTCATGAGGCCGAGCGCTCCATTTCCGCCGGCACGGGGGTGAGCACTGGCTGGAGAAATGAACCCTTCGTAGAGGCTACTTTCCCGCGATTGAGTTTGAACCAGGTTTGCAGACTCTCCAGGATCTCCAGAATTCCGGCGCAAGGCGCCCAGCCCGTGTCCCGCGTAAATTTGGAGTGGTCGGTGACGTAAACGAGCTGATCGCCAGAGCGTCCGGCGTCAAGTTCGTAGTGCAGACGGACGCCGGTGAGTTCCGCGATCGCGTCCACCAGTTCCAACAGCGAGGTCGTATTCCTGGGGCCGCCGCCTATGTTGTAGACCTGCCCGTGAGTGACTGCCGGGGATTTGTGAACGGCTTCGAATGCGTTCAGAAGATCCTCCACGTGCAGCACATCCCGCACCTGCAAGCCGCTTCCGTAGATGACCAGCGGAGTTCTCAGCAGCGCCGACTGGAGAAAGTGCGCAACCCATCCCTGGTCTTCGTTGCCGAACTGCCCCGGTCCGGCAATGCAGGACATGCGAAACACCACCGTACGCAATCCGTATATGCGGGCGTAATCGCGAACATACTGGTCGGCCGCGCCCTTGGAGCAACCGTAGGGAGAGTGAAAATCCAAAGGTTGAGACTCGGAAGTCCCCGCTGCGCTCTCCGGCGCCACATAGCGTTTTCTTTCCACTCTGGCCAGCCCGTTGGAAAAGCCTCCATAGACCTTGTTCGTAGAAGTAAACAGCACGGAAGGATTGTTGCCGGAAAAGCGGGCGGCTTCGAGAATATTGAGGGTTCCACCGACGTTGACTTCGAAGTCGAGCCGCGGGTCGGCTATCGAGGTGGTGACCGCAACCTGCGCCGCAAAGTTATAGATTTCAGTAGCATGCTTGACCGCATGCAGAACTTTGGCTTGGTCCCGAACGTCGCCTATCGTGATCTGGAGGCGTCCCGAGCGTCCAGCGAGCTTCTGGAGCCACTCAAGGTTGTAACGCGAACCTGGGCGTGTGAGGTTGTCGTAAACGTGAATTTTGGCTTCCGTGGTTTCAAACAGCCGGCGCGCCCAGTTCGAGCCGATAAAGCCGGCCCCGCCAAAGATCAACACTGAGCGAAACGCCACTTTTTTGGCCATCTGCATAGGTCTCCCACCAGATCATGAGAAACTTTCTGGTTAAGGGTAAGTAGATGCATGTGACATGCTGTAATGTTTGCCGCCAATTGCATAGAATCAAAGCCTTGCAGGTAATTTTTTGAATGTGATAGCGGCTCCCTGGGTCAACTCAGTCGCCTACCGCTCATGCACCAGAATGAGTGCAGCGCAATGCGGGGGAGGAAGTTGCCGGCCCACAGGCGCGTCACATGGAGGCTCATGATCAGGGTGGACGAGGTTTCTCCCTACACCGACCAGTATTTCATCAACTCGCGAATCGCTTGTGAGAAGGCGAACAACCGCGCCCGGGTTGTCTACCAGGTTTTTCAGCGCTCGGAGGCTCTTCTTTGCGGCGTTCGCCACGTGATGCAGCTACTGGACCAGACCAGCTCTCAAATCGAGGTCTACGGATTGGAAGACGGCAGCCTGATTGGCCCCAAGGAGAGTGTGCTGCACATTGTGGGACCAGTGCCGGAGCTGTTCGAGCTGGAAACCGTATACCTCGGCCTGCTCTCGCGTATGACCCGGGTTGCCACCAATGTGCGTGCCGCCGTGGAGGCGGCCAACGGCAAGCGCATACTGTTCTTTCCGGCTCGCTTCGATATCCCCGAGGCGCAGGAGTACGACGGTTATGCCGCTAAAGTGGGGGGAGCGGCCGGAGCCTCTACGGCGGCCGAGGCCCGGGCTTTTGCAGCACGCACGCTCGGAACCATGCCCCACGCCTTGATCGCCGCCTTCAAGGGCAACACTGTCACGGCGTCTTTGGCGCTGGCCGATGCGCTTCCCCAGGAACCAATCTGGGCTCTGGTCGACTTCGAAAACGACTCGGCTCGAACCTCGGTCGAGGTCTTCCGCGCCTTTCAGGAACGCGGCCTCAAGCTCTCCGGCGTACGGCTCGATAACGGGCAGGACGTTATCGACCAGTCCCTGCTACGCATTGGAATTGACAAGCCGGGAGTGAACATCGAATTGGTTCGAGAGGTCCGCCGCGCGCTCGACGAGGCCGGCGGGCAAGAGGTGCGGATCGCCGCCAGCGGCGGCTTTACGGCTGACCGGATTCGCGAGTTCGAGGCCGCCCAAGCGCCGGTGGATACTTACGGGGTTGGCGAGTTTTTCTTTGCCGGTTCAACCCCATTCACCTCGGACATCGTGGCCTACTTCGAAGGCGGCCAGCTAGTGCCGTGCGCCAAGGTTGGGCGTGAATACCAGAAGAACCCGCGCTTCAAGCGGCTGAAATAGCCCTCGTGCGGAAAAAGTTCGTACTAGACGCCATTTCAGGGATTTGGTCCTAAAAACAGCGGGCGTAAGTGGCGAGAAGGCCTGTTCTATAAAAGGGGATGTCAAGAAACATTTTTCTCCCTCCGCCGGAAACGCGAATGGTTGCCGCGATGTCCAGCCCCGCTTGCCATAACAGTGCGGCTTGGCCCTGGTGCTGCC
>JBEKBO010000057.1:0-27346 GCA_050015355.1 Candidatus Korobacteraceae bacterium
GGGTAACTGCAAGTCCATACCACGGCATTAGGATCAGAGAATAACTTTTACGCGGCGGCAGCGATGCGCTCTGGGAAGTGAAGTCTCGGAACGGGTTAATGACGGTACGCCCTTCAAAGCTCAAAGAACGCAAGGCCGTACTCCCTTCAGGGAGCTTTACGAAATGAAGAACGGAACAGATTCGACGGCAGTGGGCCGCGCCCCAGACACGGAAGCTTTCTCGAACCGGAAACTGATTCGTCCCAGTCTAAGCCGCGAACCGGGTCGTTCCGCCACGGGCGTGGAGAATACCGCCATCGAGCGTCGTGAGCGCGTGGAACGAAACGGGGCTGCGGGCGGAGCGAAAAAAACGCCGCCGCCGGAACAGACGCACGCCGAGAATTTTTATTACCAGAAGCAGATGCAGTCGAAAACCCCGATGGTCATCGTGCTGCAGGATGGCGAGCAGATTCACGGCGTCATCGAGTGGTATGACAAGAGCTGCATCAAGGTCACGCGCGGCACGCAATCGAACCTGCTGATCTACAAACCCAGCATCAAGTACATGTACAAGGAAGCCGAAGCAAACGGCAGAAAATAGTCCCGGGGGCGGTCCCGCCCCACCTCCACATGCCTGACATGCGTCCCATTCGCTTCCTGAACTAAAGAATCATTTCCGTGCGCCGCATGGAGCGCCCGCAGTCGATTCTTATTGCGTCGATCTCTTTGAAGGGTCGGGCGTAGGCTGCGCTGCCGCCTTCCGCAAGCGGTCGACAATCGCCAGGCCTATGCCGGTGGCAGGCGGAACGGGGCAAAGGATAATCGTGGCCTGGTGCTCGTCGAGCCAGCGCAGGCCGGCGTAGAGACGGGCGGCGAGCATCGGGAGCTGGTCGAATTTGCCCCAGGAAAAGGCAACGCACTGGCGCACCTCTGTCACGCTAAGGTCAGCGTCTGCCGGGGACCCCGCGCCCGGCTGCATGATGGGATCTACCTTTCGCGAAACTGGCAGCCAGCCATCGGGCAGCATCAGGCCGACATGCTCGCCGCGCGCGACGAATTGCTCGATTGCTTTCGCCATCGCGCGCTCGTCGTCGACCAGCACGAGCCTGGCGCGCGGAGCGTAGTGGCGGATGCCGAGGCCGGGCGATTCCAGACTCTCGGGCGGCACGCCGCCGTGGGTCTCACGGGCAGCCAGGCGCACGGGACCAATAACGAACTCTATCTGCTCGCGGCTGATGCCGCCGGGACGGTAGATAATTGGCGGCTGCGCGGTGATGTCGATGACCGTGGATTCCACGCCGATCTCGGCCGGTCCTGCATCGAGGATGGCGTCGATGCGGCCATCGAGATCGCGTTGCACGTGGGCGGCGGTCGTCGGGCTGGCGGCGCCGAAGCGGTTGGCGCTGGGCGCGGCAATCGGCACTCCGGCGGCTTCAATCAAGGCCAGCGCCACGGGGTGCGCCGGAATGCGAATGCCGACTTTCTCGCGCCCGGCGGTGCAGGCGTCGGGAATTATGTCGTGTTTGGGCAGCAGCAGCGTGAGCGGTCCCGGCATGAAGCATGCCGACAGCTTTTGCGCGGCCTCCGGCCACGCCCTCACCAGGGTCTTGGCCATCGCAAGCGAGCAGGCATGCACGATGATCGGGTCCCAGGCCGGCCTCTGCTTGGCCTCGAAGATGCGCAGCACCGCCTCGCGGTCCAGTGCGTTGCCCCCGAGCCCGTACACGGTTTCGGTGGGGAATGCGACTAGCCCGCCATGGCGAATGATCGCGGCAGCCTGGCGGATCGCGGGATCGTCGACGGTAACATTCGCGAAGGAGATCTTGAGTAGAAGCGAGCGCATGCCAGTCTAGTGCGGTTCCGGAGTTGGTGGGCAAATCCCGTCTGCTATCACGCTACCAGATACCCGGGATGAGCCGCCATGCGTGCCCTCGCGCGGCTTTCACAGCTTCGGCAGCACGATTCCCTGCTGCCCCTGGTACTTGCCTTTGCGGTCGGCGTAGCTGGTCTCGCACGCCTCGTCGGATTGAAAGAAAATAATCTGGCAAAGCCCTTCGTTGGCATAGATCTTAGCCGGCAGCGGGGTAGTGTTGGAAATCTCCAGCGTGACGTAGCCCTCCCACTCCGGCTCAAATGGGGTTACGTTGACGATGATGCCGCACCTCGCGTAGGTTGACTTGCCGAGGCAGATCGTCAGCACATCGCGCGGTATCTTGAAGTACTCGATGGAGCGGGCGAGCGCAAACGAGTTGGGCGGAACGATGCAACAGTCGGAGCGCACGGTGACGAACGAGCGCTCGTCGAAGTTCTTGGGATCGACGATGGTGGAGTTGACGTTGGTGAAAATCTTGAATTCGTCGGCCACGCGCAGGTCGTAGCCGTACGACGACAGCCCATAGGAGATCACTCCCTGGCGCACCTGCTTCTCCGAAAACGGGCTGATCATCTCGTGCTTCAGCGCCATCTCGCGAATCCAACGGTCACTCTTGATTGACATGCTGCTCCCAACGTTCGCCCGGCCTCTGGCCGCCCAAGGTGTGCTCATCTTAACATTCAGCAGTTCCCGGCTTAAAACGTCCCAACTCGAAAGTTCGGAACTTTTGTGACAGTCCTTGCCTTTTGCGGCTCGCAACGATAGCCTAAATCAACAGAAGTGCGCCCGGCGCAAGCCTAGCGAAACCATGGAATCCGGAGCGGCTGCGTGATCAAGCTGGACATTATCAACGAGGTCGTCAATAAGACCGGAGTCACCAAGACGAAGGCCGAAACGGCGGTGGAAACCGTATTTGACTCGATGAAGAAGGCGCTGGCCAACGGCGACCGCATCGAGCTTCGCGGGTTCGGAGTGTTTAATGTCCGGCCGCGCAAAACCGGTATCGGGCGCAACCCCAGAACCGGCGCGGAGGTCAATATTCCCCCGGGCAAGGCGGTTCGCTTCAAGCCAGGCAAGGAATTGCAATCGATCGACTGACCTCCATTCGGCGGGTGGCCGGCGCGTGAGTCTATGGAGATTCCTGCCAGAATGCCGTTCAGCGCCAGCAGCGTGCGGATACAATTCGCATGAGTTCCGAGTACGCCAAGCCAGCAGCAGGCCGCTGGTGATTTGAAGAATCGGTTTTTGATGTCGGAGACGAATCCCTCCATTCCGTCGCCGGAGCTTGCCTGGCCGGTTGAGGCCGTTTATGCAAGACGTCCGGCGCAGCGCTACTGGCTCCATTTGTTGCTGCTGGTAACGACGTTTGTGACTACGCTGACAGTCGGCGCCCGCCTGCAATACAACTTTTCGCGAAACCTGCCGATCTTGAGCGAGAGCGATGACGCTCTGCCGATGTTCCCGGTGACCTGGGTAATCCACCATCCTTCGCGACTGTTGCCTGGCCTGCCATTTTCGCTGACGCTGATGGGAATTCTGCTGGCGCATGAAATGGGTCACTACCTCTACTGCCGCCGCTACGGCGTGCAAGCGACCCTGCCGTTCTTCATTCCGGCGCCCACGTTGATTGGAACGCTGGGCGCGTTTATACGCATACGTTCGCGCATCCGTTCGCGCGATGCGCTTTTCGACATCGGAATCGCCGGTCCGCTCGCGGGATTCGTTGTGGCAGTGCCGGTGATGTTTGTGGGATTGCTGCTCTCACACGCTACTCCAGTGCCGCTTAACCAGGACATTGAACTGGGATTTCCACTCATCTTCCAACTGGGACGCTACTTTGCCGGCGCGTGCACGGGCTACTGGCTGCCCGGCTTCGAGCGAGTGTTGCTGCACCCGATTGCGATTGCGGCCTGGGTGGGAATGTTCGCCACTTCTCTCAACCTGCTTCCCGGTGGGCAGTTGGATGGCGGGCACATCGTGTTCGCGCTGAATCCCGGTGCACACAGGCGGGTTTCGCGCCTGGCCATCGCCGTACTCGTTCCACTTGGAGTCTTCTGCTGGTTCGGCTGGTTCGTGTGGGCCCTGTTGTTGTGGGTCAGCGGACTGCGCCATCCGGCCGTGCCCATGTGGCCGGAACTGAGCAAGCGGCGTCGCACGACGGCTCTGCTGGCGCTGCTCCTGCTGGTGCTGACGCTGGTGCCGGCGCCGTTCGGACATGCGTCAGGGCGGGATGTGGCCGACGATTTCAAGGCCCTCATACACCTGCGTCTGCATCGATAGAGGGTTCAGGCCGAATCCCACATTCGCCAACTACAGGCGGTGGGCCACCAACCCCGCGCTGATAAGAATCTCAAAAGGCAAGTTCTCTGCTGGCAAAAGGGATCCTTCGCTCCTCCACCCCAGCAACGGCAAGAGCGGCCGTCGCCGGGGACCCCGGCTCGCTCAGGATGACACTCGTTTTCTTTTGACATACATCGCGGCAATCGCTCTGACTTTTTTTACAACAGCGAAATCGCGTCCACATCCACTACCAGATTGCTGCGCGGCACGTGCTGCTCCCCGGCGTGACGCAGCATGGCGCGAAGCAGCGAGTTGAGCCGCTCGCGACTGGCGGACTTCAGCAGGAAGTGATAGCGGTAGTCGCGTTTCAAACGAATGATGGGAGCCGCAGCCGGCCCCATCACGCGCACGCCCTCATGCCGCTCGCCTTCAAACCACTCGCCAAGAATGCCTGAGTAGCGCAATGCGAGTTCCTGCTGGTCGCTGCGCACAATCACATTGGCGACGGAGGTGAAAGGCGGGTAGTGCATCCAGCCGCGGAAGCGAAGTTCCTTCTCGTAGAAGCCCTCGAAATCATGATGCGCCGCGAACTGCACCGCGTAGTGCTCGGGAAAGTAGGTTTGCAGCACGACTCTTCCCGGCGACGAGCCGCGTCCGGCGCGGCCGGCGACCTGGGTGAGCAACTGGAAGGTGCGCTCGGCGGCCCTGAAGTCCGGCAGGCTCAAGGCGGTGTCGGCGCCGACGACGCCGACCAGCGTGACGCCGTGAACGTCATGTCCTTTGGCGATCATCTGCGTGCCCACCAGCAGATCCAGCTCTCCGGCGCCAAAGGCGCCGAGTATGCGCTCGAAATCGTGGTGGCCGCGCACCGTATCGCGATCCATGCGGCCGATTCGCGCCGTGGGAAAGGCGGCGTGCAGTATATCTTCCAGCTTCTCAGAGCCGGTGCCGAGAAACTGCACGTAGTCGCTGCCACACTTGGGACACAACCTGGGAATCGCCTGCTGGTAGCCGCAGTAGTGGCACAACAGTTTGTGCTCGCGCTTATGATGCGTCAGCGCGATCGCGCAATCGCGGCACTGGATGGTATCGCCACAGGCGCGGCACATGACAAACGCCGAGTAGCCGCGCCGGTTCAGCAGGATCATCGCCTGTTCGCCGCGCTCGAGGCGCGACGTAACTTCCTCGATCAGTTTGCGCGAGAGCAGGTGCTCCTTGCCGGTAGCCTGGAACTCCTCGCGCATGTCGATCAACTCGACCTCGGGCAGCGGACGCTGTTGCACGCGGTCGGGCAGGCGCAAGAGCGCGTACTTGCCGGAGATGGCGTTGTGATACGACTCCAGCGAGGGCGTGGCGGAGCCGAACACAACTGTCGCCTTCAGAGCCTTGGCGCGCACGGCGGCAACGTCGCGCGCATGGTAGCGCGGAGTTTCGTCCTGCTTGTAGGAGTGATCCTGCTCCTCGTCGACGATGATGAGCGCCAAATCCTTGACCGGAGCAAACACGGCCGAGCGCGTTCCCACCGCGATACGCGCTTCGCCGCGGCTTAACCGGTGCCATTGCTCGGCGCGCTCGTCGTCGGAGAGCGACGAGTGGAGGATGGCGACCTCATCCCCGAAGATTCCGTACAAATCGGCGGCAACGCGCGGCGTGAGGCCGATTTCGGGCACCAGGAGAATCGATCCTCGCCCCGAGTTGAGGACCTGCCGCATCGCCGCCAGGTAGACCGCCGTCTTCCCCGACCCGGTGACGCCGTGGATGAGGATCGCCTGGAACTGGCGCGCCTCGACGCTCCGGTTCATACACTCCAAAGCCTGCTGCTGCTCCGGCGTAAAGAGGAAATCGACGGCGTTCCTAGGCTTCATGGCAGGCACGGCGGATCCTGCCGGCTCTTCCAGTATCTCGACGACTCCTCGCCGGACCAGCGTGGCCAGCGTTGTTTTGGGAACCGAGAGTTGCCTGAGTTCTTCCACCGCCAGCCGGCCTTCGGCGGCGCGCAAATGCGCCAGAATCTTCTGCTGATTGGGGTTCAGCTTGCCTGCGGGCGGGGTCCCCGACAAGCGCCGTCTTTGCGCTGGTTGGGGTGAGGGCTCATGCTCTTTCAGGCTGGCAATTTTTATCGTTCGACGGGCATCGCGTGCGGCGGAAAGATCTTCGCGGGCGATCCACTTCTTTGCCACCAAGTTGCGCAGCATCTCCCGCGTCGCGCCGGTGGCGGCGCGCAGCGTCGCTTCGCGAACCAATTCGCCTTCGGCCAGGTAATCGAGCACGGCGTACTCGGCCATCTGCCGCTCGGGATCGAGGTGCGAACGTTTCGAGGAACCAACCGCCGCCGACTGGTAGAGCGCTTCCGTGCCGCGCTCGGTGATGCTGTAGGCGATCACCTGCTTGAACTCGGCCGCGAGCGGCAACATGCCGCGATAGACCTCTCCCAGTGGCGCGAGATAGTAGCGGGCGATCCACGCCCCCAGAGCAAGCAGGCTCTCATCCAGCACCGGAGTGCTATCGAGCGCGGCGATCACCGATTTGAGTTTGACGTGCGCGCTGGGCGCTTCGTCATGCAAGCGCAGAACAATGCCTTGCAGCCGCTTTTCGCGGAAGGGCACGATCACACGCCCGCCGGCGACAACCGGCGCGCCGTCGACCTTGTAGGTGAAGGAGGTATCGAGCGGAACAGGCAGCGCAACATCGCAGAATTGCTGGCTCATCCGGCCTCAGCCCTGCCCGCCGCTCCTGCCGGGGGTGGCAAGTCCAAGATAACGCATCACCATCTGAAGGTCTTGCCAGGCTTCTTTCTTCTGCCGCGGATCGCGCAGCAGGTAAGCGGGGTGATAGGTCACGGCAAGCTTGGTCGAGAACTCCGCATCACGCTCCGGCGCATCCTTCGGCAGAACCGGGGAGAAGTCATATATCCTGCCGCGAAGCTTGGCCATCGAATCGTTCATCCCAAGCAGCGTGCGGGCGGCCACCGCACCTAATGCCACAATGATCCTGGGCCGGACGACGGCGATCTGCCGCATGAGAAATGGTGAACAGGTCTCGCACTCATCGCGCTCGGGAGTACGGTTTTGCGGCGGACGGCATTTGACGACATTGCCGATGTAAACATCCTCGCGCCGCAGTCCCATGGCGGAGATCATGTTGTTGAGCAACTGCCCGGCCCGCCCGACGAAGGGTTCGCCCTGCTCGTCTTCGTCGGCGCCCGGGCCCTCACCCACAAACATCAATTCGGCCCCTGGATTACCCACTCCGAAGACGATTTGCTTGCGTCCGAGCTGGTGCAGCTTGCAACGCTTGCAATCGCCCAGGTCCTGGCGAATCGCGAGCAGCGCGGCAGGCTTGTCGAGAACAGTACTTATCTCCATGGGCTCACACTCAGCCGTAGCTCCACTATCGAATGCCCCGGCCGACTCACCGGAGAGGCCAGCGTCAAGCGCATCGGACGGTACAGCACGCCGGTAGAAATCGTAAACTCCGAGATCGCGGTAGAAGCGGAGGCGCTCGGCGATGGCCGCTCGTCTTTCCGAGTCGAGCACCCGCTTCATTTGTTCTCCGCTTTTTCCAGTTGAATTGAGCTTCCCGATGCCTGCGCCGAATTCAGGCGGGCGGCGCGAAGCCTCACAACCGTGTCAAGCACGCGCTGTGCCACATCGAATTTGCTGCTCTCCGCAACCTGAAGCGAGTCTTCGGCGGTAATGATGGTAACGGCATTGCGATCGGAGTTGAAGCCGATGCCGGGCTTCGACACGTCATTCACCACAATGGCGTCGATGTGCTTGGCCGCAAGCTTTCCGCGGGCATTCTCGATGACGTTCTCGGTTTCGGCGGCGAAGCCGATAAGAATCTGCTTTTCGAAGCGGTGAGCACCGAGTTCGGCAAGAATGTCCGCCGTCGGCTCCAGCTCCAGCGTCAGCGCGTTGCCGGCGCGCTTGATCTTCCGCGAAGCCGTTTGGCGCGGACGATAATCGGCAACCGCGGCCGCTTTGATGACCACGGAAGCGTCAGGGAAGCGCACAACAACCGCATCGCGCATCTGTTGAGTGGTCTCTACCGGCACAAACTCGGCGACAGCGGGCGGATTGATAGCCGTGGGTCCGCTAACAAGCGTAACCCGCGCGCCCCGGCGGATGGCCGCTTCGGCGATGGCATAGCCCATCTTTCCGCTGGAACGATTGCCGATGAAGCGAACCGGATCAATCGGCTCGAGCGTCGGCCCGGCGGTGACGAGAATGCTTTCGCCCTTGAGATCTTGCGTAACTCCAAGGGTCTCCATGACAGCTTCGACAATCTGGTCGGGCTCGGCGAGCCGGCCTGCGCCGATCATTCCGCAGGCAAGATAGCCGCTCCCGGGCTCGACGATGCGAACGCCGCGACGGCGCAGGGTGTCAAGGTTTCTCTGCGTGGCCTCATGCTGCCACATGTTTACGTTCATCGCGGGCGCGACGATCACGGGAGCAGTAGTTGCCAGATACAAGGTGGAAAGGAAATCGGAGGCGGTGCCGTTGGCGAACTTGGCCAGCGTGTCGGCCGTTGCCGGCGCCACCAGCAACGCGTCGATCGATTGCGCCACGCCGATATGCTCGACCGAGGAGCCGGCACTGGGTCCCGAAGTTCCGTCGAACATTTCCGTGATGACATTCTTGCCCGACAGAGCCGCGAAGGTCAGCGGACGCACGAACTCCTGCGCCGCGCGGGTCATCACCACCTGCACCTCGGCGCCGCGGTCCTGTAGCTGACGAAGAATTTCAGCCGCCTTGTAAGCGGCGATTCCTCCGGTCACGCCCAATGCGATCTTCATGGCTGCTCCAACCGGCGCGGACGCACGCCTCGCCGGCGCGAGGCCGACCGGCGCGCTCGCGTCCAAGAACGGATAGTAACCGCAAGATCGGTTTCGCCAAAGGTATATTCCCTGAGCCCGACTCCGGGATACACCCATTTTGAAACCGCTCCAGTATTAGATGTGGCAACCGGCGTCACGAACCCACGGGTATTTCCTCGCCGCCCGCACTCATCCGCATACGGCCTTATGCAGGTCGCAGCTTGCCCCGGCACGGAACGTGGTTGCCGAAGGCTCTACCCCAACACGCGAAACAACGGCGCGTGCTGGGGACCCCTGCCGCCCGCTCGAAAACTAATCCTCTTGCGGCTCGACAACAACCGCTTCGGCATTCCCGGCAGCAACTTTCGGCTCCGGGATGGTCCATTTCACTTTCTGCGCCTGGATTTCCTGCGCGGCAATGCGGCAGGGCTTCCGAGAACTTGTCTCAACCAACGGGCGGGCGCCCGACTGGAGTTGACGGGCACGCCGTGCAGCCACAAGAATGTAGCGATAGTTGCTGTCGAAACCGTTGAAGAGTTCCATACTTCGCTCCTACTTTTGGACCGCCGAAGACTCCTGATTGCTGAAGGTCGCAAGAATTGACTGGATGCTTTCGCGGACGTTCTCTAAACGGCAACGTTCCGCCAGTCGCCGGACCTCGCCTGAAGGCTCGTGTCCGGAGCGGCGCAGTCGCTCCGAGAGCACAATTGCCTTCAGGGCCTCAATCGAATCCTCAAGCCGGTCGTTCACCAGAATATAGTCGTAACGATTGTAGTTAGAGATTTCCCGCGACGCGGTATCGAGCCGTCGCCGGATAATCCCGGGGTCTTTTACATTCTCCGCCGAACTGCGTCGCCGGAGGCGCAACTCCAACTCTCTGCGTGAGGGTGGTAACACAAAAATACTGATGGAATCGGGCAGCTTGGCCTGCAATTGGGCCGCGCCCTGCACATCGATGTCGAGCAGCAGATCATGTCCGCGCTGCCTAGCCCGATCAAGGAAACAGCGGGCAGTACCGTAGTAGTTGCCGAATACGTCGGCGTACTCCAGGAACTGGTCCGTGGATATCATCTTTTCGAATTCGTCGCGGGAAAGGTAGGAGTACTCGCGGCCATTCTGTTCGCTGCCGCGCGGCGCACGAGTGGTGTAGGAAATCGAGAAGTCGAGCCCTCCGACACTGTGCCTCAGCTCGTTGACGAGCGTCGATTTGCCGGAGCCGGAAGGCGCGGAGATGATGAAGACCAGCCCGCGCCCCTGGTTCGACGCGCTCAGGACCACTGGATCGCCGTTCGAGTTCGACAGGTCTGCCATTTTCAAACTGCTCCACCAGAAACGGGGCACCATCCGGTTCTGACGTCTACTCCAGGTTCTGAATCTGTTCGCGGGATTTTTCGATTTCAGCTTTCATCGCCAATCCCAGCTCGGTCATCCTTAGAGCCTCGCCTGCCACGCCTGAGATCTTCGAGAGCATGGTGTTGGCCTCTCGGCTCATCTCCTGCAACAGGAAATCAAGTTTTTTGCCGACCTCGCCGCCACCATCCAGCAGGGCGATGAAGTGCCGCACATGAGACTGCATGCGCACCACTTCTTCCTGAATATCGCTGCGCTCGGCCAACATCGCGGCCTCTTGCAGAATGCGGTCAGGGTCCGCCTGCGCACCTATCAATTCCTGGATTCTAGATTGTACTTTGTTGACGTAAGCCTGCAAAACGAGGGAGCGCAGTTGTTCGACCTCGGCGACAAAAGCATCCAGCGCCTTCATGTGGGCGCGCAACTCGTTGGCCGTGCCTTCGCCTTCCGTGGCCCGCATGGCGTCCAATTTCTCGATTGCCTGATCGAGAGCCCGGCATATTTCGGGTTCGAACTCAGGGTCATCGGGCAATTCTCCGCCATCGTTCAGCACGCCGTTCAGTCTGAAGACGGCGTTCAGGTCCGGTTCTCCGGTCAGACCGAATTCGGCCGCCGACTGGCGGAATGCGTGGACATATCCGGCAACCAGCTCACGATTGACGCCGAGGGACCCCGAGCCCGCGCGCTCGATGGTGAGGCTCATCTCGATATGTCCGCGGTGCAACCGCTGTTTGAAGATCTGGCACAGCTTGTTTTCGAGGCCGTTGCTGTTGGGAGGCATGCGAAGATGCAGGTCGAGAAAACGATGGTTTACCGACTTCAGCGAGACGGTATACGCGGTAGGGCCGCTCTGGCCCTTGACCTGCGCAAACCCGGTCATGGAACGGATCGTCATGGCATCTCCGCCAGCACGCCGCGCGCCGCATCCGCGACTGCCGGCTCCAAGTCAACGAACTGCAACTCGTACAAACGCCTGTAAGTCCCCAGCCGCGTCAGCAGATCTTCGTGGCTGCCCACATCGCTGATGGATCCGTTTTCGAGCACCACGATGCGATCCGCACGCCGGACCGTCGACAGACGGTGCGCGATGACGAAGACCGTGCGGCCCGCCATCAGGTTATGCAATGCCTGCTGCACCATGCGCTCCGATTCGGTATCGAGCGCCGATGTCGCTTCGTCGAGCACCAGGATGGGAGCATTCTTGAGCAACGCGCGGGCAATGCTGAGACGCTGGCGCTCGCCGCCGGAAAGGCGGAAGCCGCGCTCGCCGATGACGGTGTTGTAGCCTTCCGGCATCGCTAAAATAAAGTCGTGCGCCAAGGCGGCCTTGGCGGCCTCCAGCACCCGCTGCTGGGAGGCGTTCGTCTGTCCGTAAGCGATGTTATTGCGCACCGTATCGTTGAACAGGATCGTGTCTTGAGCGACGATGCCGATCTGCGAGCGCAGCGAGCTCAACGTGACATCTCGCAGGTCATGGCCGTCAATACGGATCGCACCCCCAGTGACATCAAAGAAGCGGGGCAGCAGATGCACGAGCGTACTCTTGCCCGACCCGCTGGAGCCGACAATCGCCACCACTTCCCCGGCATGGACGCGGAGATCGATGTCACGCAGCACGTCGCGTGGATCGCCATCGTTGTAACTGAAATGAACGTGTTCGAAGGCGATCTCCCCATGAAACGCGGGCAGCACCAGCGCGCGCGGCTTCTCCTTTACCTCGTCGTCGGCATCCATGAATTGAAAAACGGAGGTCGAAGCGCCCAGGGCCTGCTGAAAATTGTTGTAGAACGTCGCGAACTTGCGCACCGGGTCATAGAGCTTGAAGACGGCGAAGATAAAGGCGACGAAAGTCCCGGGCGTGAAGACGTTGGCCTTGATCTGATCGCGCCCCAACAGCAGCAGCAGGCTGATGGCGACGGCGCCGAAGATGTCCATCATGGGCGAGCTGACGGCGGCCGCGGCGACGCTACGCATGTTGGCTTTCAGCAACCGGCTGGCGGCGCCGTGGAAGCGCGACGTCTCCCAGCCTTCCATGCCGAAGGCCTTGACGATGCGGTTGCCGGTGAGGGTCTCGTGCAGGATGTTCTGGATCTCGGCCAGCCTGTCCTGCCCCTTGCGGGTGGTGGAGCGCACCCGCCGGCCAAGGCGGCCCGCCGAGAAGACGATGAAGGGGACGAACACCAGCAGCACCCAGGCGAACTTTCCGCCCAAGGCCACCACCACCGCCGCAATGAAGATCAGAGTGAAGAACTGCTGCAGGAACTCGGCCAGCACCTGCGAGGTTGCGAACTGAATCTTGTCGATATCGTTGACGATGGCCGAAACCAGGGTTCCCGTCGTGTGCTTCTGGAAGAAGGCCACCGAGCGGCGAAGCACCGAGCCGTAGAGCTCGTTGCGCAGATCAGTGATCACCCCGAAGCCCGCCAGGTTGACCAAGTAGGTCCCGGCATAAAAACAGATGCCTTTGAGTACCGTGGCCGCCACCAGCGAAACAGCCACGATGGTCCAGGCATTCTGGAAGTACTGCGGGACGAAGCTCTGCAGATAGACCGTGTGCTGGGAGCCAGGGATGGTAAACAGGGCGATGTCGCGCGATTGCGAGGCCGGATGCAGCACACGGTCGAGCATCGGGCCGATCAGCAGCAGGCGGAAGGCGTCCAACAGGCCAACCAGCGCCATCAGCACCACTGTACTCAGCAGGTGCGGGGCGTAAGGCCGGGCATACCGCAGTAGGCGCATCAATCGCCGCATAACTGGTCACATTCCGACATCTGCTCCGGCCTCGGCACCGTCTGCCTTAACAAGATGTACGCACTGTTTGGTAAAGCATTATTGTATCGGAGAAACAACCGCGAAAGCACCTTGGGCCCTGAAACCGATACCTTAGACGTGAACCAAAACCACCCCAGGAGATCTTAACCCAGGGGCCACGCTTCCGAGGCGCCCGGCTCAATGGGAAACCGAAATCCGCGGCGGCCGGCCGGTGAGGAAGTGCCCAGGGCAATTGCCGACCGGATCGAAGGCGAACGAGCCACTCGCCGCGTACGCATGGTAGTCCAGGAAACTACCCCAGGTTAGCCAAAAGCAGGCGAACCTGGGGCACCGTCGCAGGACAGGTCTCGGGGTACATCATCAAGGGAGCCGGTCTATGCACGCGGCGAATCCCGGTGCTCGCACTTGACGCGATATCCGGCCTTGGCAAGCCTTTTCTTAACCTCTTCGGCAATCATCACGGAACGATGTTGCCCGCCGGTGCAGCCGAAGGCAATCGTCAGGTAGCTTTTGCCCTCTTCGATGTAGTGAGGCAGCAGATAGATCAAAAGGTCTGAAATCCGGGTGATGAATTCCTGGGTCTGGGGAAAGCCGCGAATGTACTTGGCTACCCGCGGATGCCGTCCGGTGAGCGGTCTGAATTCCGGAACGAAGTGCGGATTGGGCAAAAAACGAACGTCGAACACCAAGTCGGAGTCCTCGGGCACTCCCTTCTTGAAGCCGAAGCTGACGGTGGAAATCAGGATCGTTTTCGGCGGGGTTGTGCTGTCCCGAAACTGCTCGGTGATGTGGTCGCGCAGCTCGTGGACATTGAACTTCGATGTATCCAGAATAATGTCCGACAGGTTCTTGATGGGTTCCAGCCGCCGACGCTCGTGATTGATTGAGCGCTTAACCGAACCGGTGTTGCCAAGCGGATGCGGCCGGCGGGTTTCACTGAATCGCCGCATCAGCACGTTATCTTCGCACTCCAGAAACAGCAGGCGCGTGTTCAGCCGCCGCTTGAGATCGCCGATAATCGCCGGGATCTGGTCGAGCCGCGAACCCTCACGGATGTCAACCACCATGGCCGCATGCAGCGGTTCGACCGATTCGATTACCAATTCCGCGAAACTGGGAATCAGTTCCACCGGCAGGTTGTCGACGCAGTAGTACCCCAAATCTTCGAACACTTTGAGGGCAGAAACCTTACCGGACCCACTCAACCCGGTGAGGATCACCAACCTGGAAGCGCTGTTCCGCTGGCTGCGGTGAACCCTGGTTGCACGGGTAGCAACCTTGCGCGTAACACGTTTTTGAGGGCTCAGCCTCTGGGACATACAATCTTCTTCTTACCCTTTCCTACTTTAGCGCAGTACCCCATTTAGTGCTACTGGCAATTCTGTTAAAAAAGGGACGCTCTCCGGCGTCCCTTCAGCAGGCACGAAGCGACGGCGTTCAGGTCTCGATCAGCTCCAGTTTGCCGTCTTTTCTCCGGTGCAGCACTTTCACCTGGCCGGCTTTGTCGCGGAAGACGAAGACCTCGCGATCACGGAATTCGCACTCCTTGATAGCCTCCTCGATGGTCATGGGGCGCGCCGCGATCGAGTCCTGACTGCGGACCAAGTGCGCCTCCGAGGTGCGGGAATTGCCGGGGAACTTGTGAACCACCACCGGGACAGCCGTGCTCACGGTCGCCCCAACCGCCAACTGGGTTTCAATCTCAGGCGCCTCTCTCTTCCACTTCGCCTTGGTGACACGCTTGGTATCGCGTTTGCGGCCGTTGTACTTGAGCGCCTGCTTCTCAATGTGTCCGAGTGCCTCGCCGATGGCCAGCATCATGTCGACGGACTCGGCCAAGGCGACAATCGGGTGCGCGCGCCGGGTAATCGTGATCTCGGCGATGCGGCGCTGCTTCTCGGCCGTCAGGATGACTTTGCCTTTGAAATTTTCGCCCAGAAGCTTGGTCAACTTCGCGAGGCCTGCTTCAACCTCTTTCCGAATGGCGGGGGTGATTTCGAACTGACGACCGGTAAACTCGACGTTCATTGATTCCCCTCCTTGCACAGGGACTATCGGCCATGGCCGTTGCCACGGTCTCTTTCCTCGAAAGCACGAAATATGCCTTCGGGGTATCCGGTTATATCAGAACCGGAAGAGAACCGCCAGTGACCAGCGATCAACTGCGGGGGTTGGCATCCGTTTGGGTCAATTTTCCCATTTTTCGGGCAGGCGGCGGCGCACGTCTGATCTAGCTCTTGACCCGTCTTTGGTGGGTGCTGGGAATCTTCATGTCTTCGCGGTACTTGGCCACGGTGCGACGAGTCACCTGGATTCCCTGGGATTGCAGGATACGGGTGATCTGCTCGTCGGTCAGCGGACGCGCCGGATCTTCTTCGTCGATCAGTTTTTTGACACGACGCTTGAGGATCAGCAGCGAGGTTCCGCCGCCCTCGGGACCGTTCACGCTTTCGCTGAAGAAGTAGCGCAGCTCAAAGACGCCTTGAGGCGTATGCGCGTATTTGTTGGCTACCGCCCGGCTCACGGTAGAGGGATGAACCCCGATTTCCTCGGCGACGTCCTTGATCATCATCGGCTTCAGTTGATCGATTCCGCGGTCAAGAAAGTCATGCTGGCGGCCGATGATGGCGTAGCAAACCTTGAGGATGGTCTGTTTGCGCTGTTCGATGTTCTTGATGAGCTGGATGGCCGACTTGTAGCGCTCCTTGACGTAGTTGCGCACATCCTTTTCGGCCTCGTTGCGGCTCAACAGCTTGCGGTATCGCGGATTCAACCGGAGTTGCGGCAGGTCATCGTCGTTCATCACGACGAGGTACTCGTCTCCCTGTTTGACGAAAGCCACATCGGGCTCAATCAGCCGAGCCTCAGTCTTGTTGTAGCGCAGGCCCGGCTTGGGATCGAGCGTGCGGATGAGCGTGAAGGCCTGCATCACGGCCTCGACCGGACGTCCGATGGCCTTGGCGATTTCCTTGTATTGCTTGTTTTGCAGTTGGTGCAGATATTTGTCAACAACCGTGACGGCATCCCGGAGCGCCTCGTCTTCGTGCTCATCGGTTCCCCGGTCATCATACTGGTTGCGCAGATCCGCGAGCTGGGCGGCCAGACACTCGCGCAGATCCCGTGCGGCTACGCCAGCCGGATCAAATTGACGCACCAGATCGATAGCCTCGCGCAGTGCGTCACGTCCGAACAGTGCGCGCGACGGAATCTCCGGTTTGTTCAGCAGCTTGGGCCGTTCTCCGGCATGTTCCGCCTGCAGCACACCGCTATCGCCGGAAATTGTGTTCGGCGGGGATGCGACGGCCTCCGCGGCGAGCGTCCGCAAAACCTCTGTCGCGCCCTTCACCAAACCATTTCCTCTTCCTCCGCTGGCGGATGCCATGGCGGACACGAAAGGATCCGCCACGGCTAACAATTCATCCTCGGTAGCCAGGAGATAGCCATCTTCGTTCAGGTTGCCGATGACTAATTCGGCGGCGGCCAGAACATCGTCTTTCAGATGCATGGAACCCAACTGCCAAAGCAGGTGGTCGGTCAGGCTGGTGGGCTTGGAAAGAAAGTTTTCGAAGGAAGGTCTCTCGATGGTCTCGAGATCGGCGAAGCTGCGGTACCCGGGATCGAGGTACTCCTGAAAGAAGGACCCGAAGTCGATCTCATCGAAGGGATCTTTCTCGTCGTTCTTTTTCTGTTCCTTCTGTTCCTCGGTGGCTGAACTTTCCCGTTCCCGCTGCTCCTCCCGCCCCTCCACTTCATCGAGGGTGGGCACCGACTCCAGATACTCGTCGAGCACCGGGTTCTCAACAATCTCCGCATTGATCATGTCCTTCAGCTCCAACTTGTTGAGAGCCAGGACGCTCACCATCTGGACGAGGCCAGGGGTGAGGATTTGCTTCTGCGAGACCTTGAGATTCAGCCTGGGTTGTAACAGTACCATGATGATGTGGGCGGAAAACGTCCCCTGTAGATTCTAAACCAGAAGCTTAACAGCGCGGGAACGAAAGCCAAAAAATCGGGCCTTAAGCGCCGGCCGGCGCCAATTCTTGATGCTATACAAGTGAAAAACTCTCGCCCAGGTAAACGCGCTTGACTTCCGGATCGTTGCCGAGTTCTTCGGGCGTGCCCGCGCGGAAGATGCGTCCCTCGTTGATGATGTAAGCACGATCGGTAACCGAAAGCGTTTCCCGCACGTTGTGGTCGGTAATCAATATGCCGATGCCACTGTCCTTGAGCGCGAAGATGATCTTCTGCAGGTCGAGCACGGCAATGGGATCGATCCCGGAGAATGGCTCGTCGAGCAGGATGAAAGTCGGTGAGATGCAAAGCGAACGCGCGATCTCAACGCGACGGCGTTCGCCCCCCGAAAGCGCATACCCGCGATTGCGCCGGATATGCCCCAAGCCAAGCTGAACGATCAGCGACTCCATCTTGGCGCGGCGCTCAGGCCAGGTGATCGGCTGCGTCTCCAGCACGGCCAATATATTCTCTTCCACGGTCAGCTTGCGAAAGACCGAGGCCTCCTGCGGCAGATAACTGATCCCGAAGTTACGCGCCCGCAGGTACATCGGCACCTCGGTGATATCTTCTTCGCCAGCCAGGATTCTCCCGGTGTCTGGACGGGTGAGACCAACAATCATGTAGAAACTGGTCGTCTTGCCGGCGCCGTTGGGGCCCAGCAAGCCCACGACCTCACCCCGGGCGACCGAGAGGGAAACAGCGTTGACGACTCGTCGTCCGCGGTAACTCTTGCCGATCTCTTCTGCCGAAAGCGTCTGCATCAACGGGTTACACGAGTGCGGGTAATGGTGCGGGAAGATTCATTACTCTCAACGAGGACTCTATCATCGCGACTATAGAAGGTCAACGAATCCCCCCGGATGGTGCCGTGCTGCGAGTCCGCCAGCAACGGCGAGCCGCCGGTCATTATGAACTTCTCATCAGCGGCCGTATAGACCAGCTTTTCGCCCGTCGCCCGCCGGTCCTGCTGCTGGACGACGATATTGCCCAAGGCAATGATCCGGTCAAGTTGGCTGGGGCTTACGAGGGACTGCGCCGCCCTGTTTTTCGCGGGAACAAGAATGATATCCGCACTGGCGGAGGTCATGGTCATGGCTTCGCCCCGGGCCAGCACTCCACCCGTGTAGCGGGCACGCCGGTCGGAGTCGTTGTAGACCAGCCGCGCGGCGGTCACCACGACGGGGGTAGTTTTTCCATTTTCGTTAATTTGCACGAAAACACTGGTGACCGGCGTGGAGGCCGTGCCCTGTGCCACTAGCGAACGATTGGGCCGGTCAAACTCAATCGAGGGCGCCTCCACCACGTTGGCTCCCTGCCACAGTCGGGCGTTGCCCAAATACCTCGCTATGCCGGATTGCCTCTGCACATTCATGCTGTTGGAGGTCACATGCACCGGATCCCTGGTAGCCAGAATCGCTCCGTCAGGATTCTGCTGTAGCTCACTATAGGTGGTCTTAACCGATCCCTGGGCGAAAGCATCTCCGGTTCGCTGGACAATCCTCACGGTGTTGGCCGTGACCGTCATTCCGCCATCGACGATGCGGGGCGATCCGGCCAGTGTGAGCACATCGTCATCCGGCGTATAGCGCGCACGGGCGGCATAAGCAAAGCGGCCTCCCGGTCCCATGGGCGAATTCTTCGTATCCGGCTCGCTATAACGGAAGTTTCCTTCCTGCCTGATGTCAAGAATTCCTCCCCCGGGCGCGAAGTGGGCGGTCACGGAGTCGCTGGTACTGACCTTGTCAGGCTGGCCGGGAACGATGGACGTAATCTTGGCGCGGGGTTCTCCGCGTACCAGGTCCAGGTGATTTTGCTCATCGAACTCGGCCCGCATGCGCGCCGCAGTGACCACGGTGTGCTCACCCGGCACAGCCGGTTTTACAGGCGTGATCGTCACTTGCGCCGGCCCCTGGCTCTGCGCATACGCGATCAGGCGGCCCTGGCGGACATACATATCCGCTGCCTGCGATGTGATCTCGATTCTGTGCTGTTGCTTGCCTTGCGGCGAGGGTTGCTGCTCAATCCGCACACTCTCAGTCGCGTGCACGACTTGCGGGCGGTTCTGCTCCGCGAACTCGATGGTGGCGCGGCCCGCGGTGACCGTAGCGGCATTGGGGCCGCTGGTTTCCATGTCCACCCCGCCGCTGAAAACGGCTGTTTGTATCTGATTCTTTACCCCGAGCATCATCTCCGCGTAGGGAGAGCGCAGGCGAGTGCTGTTGGGGCCATGGGTCAGCAGTTGCACATTCCCGGTCGCCACCGCCCGCCGCACCTCGTTCTCGGGGGTAAGCAGCAACTCCAGCCGGTCCGACTGAAAGTCGCGATCCTGCTGGTGAATCCGGGCATCGGAAAGGTTGATCTCGCGCGGTTCCTTGTTAATGGTCCCGTGCGCCGCATGCACCGTCGTGCCGTGCTGGTCGTTGGCCTTCAGCGCCACCTGCGACGCCAGCGTGAGCACGTTGTTCTTCGTGTCATAGGTGGCCCCGACGGCGGAGCCAGCGCCCTGCGGCACGCGGAATTCCACGTATTGGTCGGTTTGCGCGACTCCGGTCTTCTGGCTGAAAACCAAGCCGCTCGTCTTTAAGTGGATTGGATTTTGCAGTTCCCTGGGCGGCGCCTGATCGGGCTGCACGGGGCCACTGGTGTTTCCTTCGAGATCGATGTTGACTTCGCCGCGCGCAACAACCGTGCCCGCCTTCGGATCGTATTCGAAGTTGGAGCCGTAAATCTGGTCAAAGCGATTCGACTGCCTGCCGTAAACCACAATGTTGACGTCGCGAAGCTCGGCCCGCCCGCCATCCGTGTACTGAACCGCATTGGCGGCTCGAATGGTAAACAGCGTGCGTCCGCCTTGCGACTTGGAGAGTGAAAACCCTTGCGAGCTCTGCTGGATGTCAACTCCGAGCTTCTCCGGCAACTGCTTCAGGAAGCTCAGGTTCTGTATGCGCGCATAAAAGTAAAAGCCCGCGACGACAGCGACAACGGCAATCGCCAGCATCGCAAACCAGATCCGAAGGCGCGGAATAGAGAGCGGCATCTAGAGCAATTCCACAGTCGGTATACCTTTAAGTATCACCGCCGGGCTTGGATGTCACCCCAGCAAACAACAAAGCGTTTGCCGGGATCCCGTACGCCCGGCTCGTTCGCGGGGCATACCTTCCGCGAATCCGGTCTAATACATATCTTACTTGATTCGTTGAGAGCTGCTTCAGAATAGGTGTAACCCGGAGCGGGGCTTTATGTTCCGGAATTGGTTGATGAAACCAGCTCTACTCGGATCGCACGACGAGGGTTCCGGCGATCATATCGTGCAAACTTTGCTTCCGCGAATGGAAGACGGCGATGACGAAGCCCGCCAGCAAGACGAACGTCGACAGGAACTTCGCGTAGTAACGCCCGGTTGCCTGCTGGAAAGTCAGCCGGCCATGCGAGGTGCTGACCACTTTCAGCTTCAGCAGCCGCTTGCCCGGTGTTGCCTGATGCACGGAAGACTCGGCGCTGGCGCAGTAAAGACCGAAGCACACGATCCACAGCAGCACCGCCGCCGTGCCCACCGCCGTGCGGCTCTTGTACTCGCTGAGCCCGATCTCGGAATGATACGCCTCCATGACCCAGACCAGCAGAACGGTGGCGGGCAAAAGGATCGTCGAGGCGAGAAAAGCATCGAACAATGCCGCGCAAAAACGCCGCCAGATGGAAGCGTAGACTTCCTCCGGGCGCGTGGTTTGGGTAAGAGTAGCTTGGCTGGCGCTGGAAACCACGGCCGTGGCCGGTCGCGCACTTACATCCGCTTTTTCGCTGCACCGCGGGCAGGATAAAGCCCCCGTGGATGTCACGCATCCGCAACCTGGACAAACGGTAACCACCACAGTAGCCACTGAGCAAAATATAACACAATCAGCATTGTGGGCTGCCAACATGCCACTCACTTACGGCCATTGGAGCCGAGCTCCACCCGCTGCATATACTTTGCGATCTCAACCCGCCATCCAAGCTGCTGCTGGATGGCTTGTTGCAGCGCCGCGGCCGCGTCCGGCTCGCCATGGACCAGGTAGGTTACCTCGGGCGTTTTGTGGAACGTTTTCAGCCATTGCAGCAGTTCCGCCGCATCCGCATGATCGCTGAACTGCTCCAGCGCGGCTACTTGCGCGCGCACAGGAACGATCTGTCCGAAAATCTTGACCTCGTGCACTCCGTCCTTGATCTGACGTCCGCGAGTGCCTTCCGCCTGGAATCCGATAAACAGCACCAGGTTCTTGTGGTCTGGCAGCCGCTGCAAGAGATGGTGCTGTATGCGGCCTCCCATGGCCATGCCGTTCGAGGAGACGATGATGCACGGATAGCGCGAATTATTGATCTTTTTCGACTCGGCCACGGTGGTCGCAAAGTGGAAGCTGTCCCAGTGAAAGGGCGATCCGTACTTCTGAATCAGTTGCCGGGTTTCGTCGGTGAACTCCTCCGAGTGCTTGAGAAAGATTCTGACCGCCTCGATCGCCATCGGCGAATCGGCATAAACCGGCACGCGGGGAATCTGCCCGTCCTCCATGAGATTTTTCAGCAGGAACAGAAACTTTTGGGTTCGCTCGACGGCGAACGATGGCACGATGACGCTGCCTCCATGCTTGACCGTGTCGCGTATGAGCTGCGCCATTCGCGGCCGAGGATCGTCGTGCGGGTGCGCCCGATTTCCGTAGGTTGACTCCATGACAAGAACGTCGGGCGACTCGCCCTCCGTCGGTCCGGAATGCACGACTTTGCCGGGCGCGGTCTCGCTGTCGCGCACGCGGCCGATATCGCCGGTGAACAGACAGACCCGCTTGTTCCCATTCGCCGTGAGCGTCACTTCCGTCATGGCTGCCCCGAGGATGTGTGCCGAGCGCACAAAACGGAAGCCGATTTCGGGGCTGAGCTGCAGGGTCTTGCCAAACTCAATGGGCGAGAACTGCGCCAGGGATGCCCGCGCCTGTTCCAACGTGTAGAGAGGCAGGGCCGGATCGTGTTTAGAAGATTTCTGCTTGTTATGGAACGCCGCGTCTTCTTCCTGCAGGTAGCCGGAATCGGGAAGCAGGATTCCGCATAAGTCGACGGTCGGCGGTGTGGCATAAACCTGCCCGCGATAACCCTCGGCCACCAGGCGGGGAATCCATCCGCTATGGTCGAGATGCGCGTGCGTCAGAACCACGGCATCGATTGCGCGCGCCGCCACCGGCATATCCTGCCAGTTCTTGAGACGCCACTCCTTCGGCCCCTGGAACAGGCCGCAATCGATCAGGGTCTGAAAGCCGCCTGTGGCGCTCGCGTCGGAATTGCTGTTGATGAGGTGTTTGGAACCGGTAACCGTGCCTGCCGCGCCCAGAAACTGAATGTAGCTCACGTGTTCGCCTCGTTCAGTGGAGCTTCTCAGAGTTGCAGAGTAAATGCGTTCGCGCAAGTCTCTTCAGGGTTGCCCCGGCAGCAGCACTTGCTTTTTGTTGTTCGAGACGTCCAATTGCGGCACGCTGCCATCGTTGATTTCGGCGACGGCCGGCACACCCTGAAAAGCGATTCGAGTCGTGCTCTTGGCGTTTCCCGGCACCTGGAGACGCGTCAAACGGACATCGCCGCTGGCGCCCTTTACCGACACCTGAACCTCTACCCAGACGCGCGTCAGGTTTTCGACGGTGACGCTGACCACGTGGTTGTTCTCCACCGTCTGGCGCGCGTTGGCGGCGTCAATGCGTAAGTCCGGCAATCCGTAATCGTGGTACACCCACGAGTCGAAAAAAGGCTGCAAGTTGCACCGAGGCGTGCATTGCGCCTCGATCAGTCGCTGTACATAGGCCGCTTCCCGGTCCTGCTCGGGACGATAGGCGGCAATTGCCTTCGTCAAGGCCACGTCGCCGACGATGTCGCGCAGCATCCACCACACGTAAGCCGATTTGCCGGTGTGAAGCAGTTCGTCATTGGTATTGATGAGAGAATCGCGCTCGGCCCGGTTGGCAGCCTCTGGGGCCGATCCGGCGGTCCGTTCGATCTCGATCAGCGCGGGCAGCACTTGACCCAGGAACTCGCTCGCGCTGGCGCGCCCTGTCAGGCGCTCGCGCACCAATGCCTGGCCAAACCGCGCCAGCCCCTCGGATACCCACTTTCGCGGTGACACCACGCTGCCATGCACAAGCGTCCGCGCCAGCACCAATTGCCGGCCTTGGCTGGACATGGACCGCAGGGGGGCCAGCACCAGGCTCCCGCTTTCAAACGCCGCCGCATTCAGATCGCGGAGCGCCACCAATTGCGGCTTGTTTTTCAGCGGGCCAAACCAGTCGGCCAGCACGCGCTCGGCCTGCTCGGCCGAGTCGGCGTAGGCTCTCGCCTCGTCGCCTTGCTCCGGAGCGTGGAGAACCGTAATCGCCAGACCTTCCAGCTTGAGGAACTCTCCATAGGCAAACGCTGGCGTTGATGCGGTCTGGAAGTCAGCCCCAACCACCCCGACCGTGACGCGGCTGCCCTTCGAGGAGCTGAACGCTTCGGGCTGCGCTGAAGCGCCCGGTAGTGTGCGTCCGCTGGTGACCAGGGAAAGCGGCGCCGCGTGAGCCGCATCGAAGCTCAACGACAGCGCCACGTGAATCGTCGTCTGCTCGTGGCGCTGCTTCCAGCGGGCAACCGCGTCAAAAACTGCGTTACCCTCGCTGAGGCTGACAGCCTCTATGGAAACCGGATACCAAGTAACATAGCCGAGTCCGCGTACGGCGCCGAAGCGCTCGCCGATCTCGTCCCAATCGCTCTGCAAGATAATGCTTTCGGGAGCTCCAACCCGGGTCAATCGGCCGGAGTTCCGCCTTATCTCGCCGCCGTAGCTCACCTCTAACTTCAGCGTGGCGCCTGGGGCTATGGCTTCCGGCAGGGTGACGATGGCCTCGTCCAGCATTCCGGTATGGTCGATGTCGGAGGTGTAGCTCTGCGTGATATAGGCGACTGGCTGATGGTCTTCGAGATGGATTTCCTGCCACGCGAGAGAAGAAGAGATTTGCAGGGTCACTTCTTTTTGCGGGGAATTCGAGTCGTTGCGCAACTCGATGGTTCCGCTGGCCTGGAATTCGTGCTCGGCCGGCCGGATGCTCGCCCTCAGAGAGTAGCGGGTAAAAGTAAATGCGTTGCGATCCAGCGCATGCAGCGGGAATGCCGCCAGCACCACCGCGAGCCAGAGGAGGAGACGGATGCCTGTTTGCAAAATCACTCTGCTTTGCCTCGTCCGGTTGCACGCCCGGCAGCGTTAGACTGGCCCCGCCGCGCCCGGCGTTGCCGCAAGACTTCGTACATCACAATACCGCCGGCAACCGAGACGTTAAGCGATGCAACACTTCCCATCATGGGAATGGAGACCAGCAAATCGCATTTCTTGCGCACCAGATCGTGCAGCCCTTTGCCTTCGGCTCCGAGCACCAGTGCGCAATTCATGTTGTAGTCGAGTTCGTCGTAGCTCTGCGTTCCGCGCTCGTCGAGTCCAACCGTCCAGACGTTGCGTTCCTTCAAGTCTTCCAGCGTGCGCGCAATGTTGACCACGCGCGCCACGGGCAGATGCTCCGAGGCTCCGGCCGAAGCTTTGACGACCACCCCGGTTATGCCTGCCGCGCGCCTTTCGGCAATGACCGCCCCATCCACTCCGGCGCCGTCGGCCGAGCGCAGCAGGGCGCCGAGGTTGTGCGGATCTTCCACCCCGTCCAGCACCAGCAGGAAGACGTGTTCGCCATGACGGTTCGCAATCAGATCGTCGATGCCGGAAAAAGTCTTGCGCGAAGTGAACGCCATCACTCCCTGGTGCGTGTTGGTGCGAGTAGCGCGATCGATCTCCTCGCGCGGAACAAAGCGCACCGGGACTCCCTGGCCCCGGCAGTCGTCGATGATGCGCTGCATGCGGGGGTCTGTGCGGTCGCGGCTGACAGCTACGTAGTCGAAACGGCGTTCACGCGACTTCAACGCCTCGCTGACTGGATGAATACCGTAGATAACGTCGCTCATGCGTCTAGTCCACTGCGGTCGTAACGGATGCGCCGCATGGTGGCCATACTCACGTGGATAACATCGCTCATGCATCTAGTCTACAGCGGGCATGGCTCTTGATGCGTCGCATGATGGCCTACTTGGCGCGCGGAAGCACGAAACGCACGGTGAGCGCGGGTCCGATGCCGGCGGCGGGGGAGATGACGATGGAATCGCCGGCGCGCATGCTGGTGCGCATCACCGAACAGCATATCGGGATGCGATGGTTGACCCCGGGGAAACCGCCCAGAGCACGATGCAGTTGCGCGGCACTCACCTCGACCTGGGTACGGCCGTCGCGCTCGGCTTCGGCGAGAAAACCCGCCAGCGCCTGCCGGAAATCTTCGGCATCAGGCATCAATTCCTTATACCTCAAGCGGTAGCTACGGCGCATCCGTAAGGCTCAGGACCGCCACGCGCCGGCCTCGCGAAACTGGACTATACTTTTCTGAGATGCAGGAGCCGCCATGTCGCTTTCCATTGTGATTGTGGATGACGAACAACTGGCCCGCGAAGAGCTCGCGTTTTTACTGCGCGATGTCGAGGGAATCGACGTTCTTGCCCAGGGCAAGAACGGGATCGAAGCGGTAAACCTGATCCGTGAGTACTCTCCCGACCTGGTGTTTCTGGACGTGCAGATGCCGGGGCTGGATGGCTTCGCGGTCATCAAGAAGCTGCTGGAGAAGAAACTGCCGCTTCCGCAGATCGTTTTCGCCACCGCGTTTGACCAGTACGCGGTGAAGGCCTTCGAGGTGAACGCACTCGACTACCTGTTGAAGCCATTCGACAAGAAGCGCGTCGTGCATGCCATCGAAAAGGCGCGCAAGAACCTCGAGAGCGCCCCCGTGCCGGCCGATAAGCTCGACACCCTGGTCAAAATGCTGGAATCGCAGAGGCCCCAGCCCTCCAAAGTGCTACTCAAAGCCAACGGACGCCTCTTCCTGGTGGACCAGAAAGACATCTGCTATGCCTCCATCGAGGACGGCATCATCACCGTGGTGGCGCACACCATGGAGGGCCAGTCCAACTGCCGGACGCTGGAAGAGCTGCTGACGTCGCTCGACTCGAATCTGTTCTGGCGCGCACATCGCTCCTATCTGGTGAATATCAACCGCATCAAGGAAGTGGTGCCGTGGTTCAAGAGCTCTTACCAGATCCGCATGGACGACCGGAAGCAAACGGAAATCCCCGTCAGCCGGGCGCAAACACGCCGCTTGCGCGAGTTGTTCGGCCTCTAGCAGACTGTATATGGCACCTTCCGGTGCTTTGCAGTGACACCCGGTATTCAGGCGCTTGTTGCGGCTGTATAATTGATTCAATCCCATGAAAGCTTACGTTTACGTCTCACTCAAGAAAAGCGTGCTCGATCCCCAAGGCAAAACGATCCAGGGAGCTTTGACGAAAATGGGGTACAAGGGCGTCGCCGATGTGCGGCAAGGCAAGTACTTCGAGGTGACACTCGACGGCAATCTCGACCGTCACGCCGCCGAAAAAGAAGTGGAACGGATTGCGCGAGAGGTCCTGACGAATCCGGTCATAGAGGAATTTCGCTACTCATTCGAAGGCTAGACCGGGTTCGCGGAAGGTATATCTCCGAAGCAGTCAAATTGAGAGATACATCAACTGCAGAATTGCGCTAACGGCCCGCTTAGCTGTTCAAGAGATTTGCCCCCGGCAATCGTTCGCGGGCTTCTTTGCTTTCAGCCGGGTTCAATTGAGTAGGAATTGGAGTGTGAGCACGTGTGCGGAATAGTTGGTTACATTGGCAAAAAGCGGGTTGTTCCAGTCATTCTCGATGGTTTAAAGCGGCTCGAGTATCGCGGCTATGACTCGGCGGGAATCGCGGTCGCCGGAAATGGCGACGGGCTGCAGATGCGCCGTGCCGAAGGCAAGCTGCGCAACTTGGAAGAGGCCATCCGGCTGAATCCGATCGACGGCACTTACGGTATCGGCCATACGCGCTGGGCGACCCATGGCCGCCCGACGGAGGAGAATGCCCATCCGCATCGCGACTGCACCGGGCGCGTCGTGGTGGTGCATAACGGCATTATCGAGAACTACCTCAGCCTGAAAAAAAAGCTGCGCGAGGAAGGCCACACGTTCTTGACCGAAACTGACACCGAGGTATTCGCCCACCTCATCGAGAAGTACCTGGCCTGCGGCAATGGCTCGAAGGTTGCGCTGGAAGAAGCGGTCCGCAAGGCGGTGCTCGATGTCCGTGGAGTCTTTGCGCTGGCAGTGAT
>JBEKBO010000058.1:0-27280 GCA_050015355.1 Candidatus Korobacteraceae bacterium
TGAGGCCGCGCCGGTTTTGCGCGACCGAAGGATCTGCTTTACTTTCAGCGCGCGCAAACAGTAGATCCTTCGCTGCGCTCAGGATGACACCCTCGGAGAAGAGTTTTTCAGCAGCCTGCTAGTATCCAATTGACCCCGGTATGAATCCTCCTCCTCCTCCTCTTTGCCAACTCGTCTCCGAACAACTGAAGGCCGTCATCGCCGATGCCCCGGCGGCGCTGGTCATCGAGAACGGCGAGGTTCTCTTCGACTTCAGCACGGCAAAGTTCTCGCTGCGTGCCGAGGGCGAGCGCTGCGTGTTGCAGATCTGGTCGGAGGAGCGCAACATCGTGCGCCGGGTTGTCGGCGCCGAAACCAAAAACGGCGTGCTCAAGCTGGAAGTGCTGCGCTTTGGGCAGACGAAGCCGGCAAAGCTGGAAATCTGCGGCAGCCGCGAGCGCCGCGCACCCACGGCGAAGCGCATCGCCCGCGCCGGCTTTCAGCGGCTGCTCGGGCGGATGCTGGAGAAGTCGAGCCCGGGATGGAAATTGCAAAACCTGGTCTCGGCGCCTGATCTGGAGCATTCCTTCGGGCCGGCTTATGTGCGCGGCATCCTGCGGCGCGGCAACTCGGCCATGGCGGTCGTGGGAGTCGGCGCGGACGAGGCGCAGCCGGCCGTCGACGGAATCATTGCAACCGCGGTGCTCTGGATGGAGCACTGCCGCGAACGCTACGCCGACCGCATGCACGTTGCCGGGGCGCGCTTGTTTGTGCCGCGCGGCAGGGCGGAGGTGGTGCGGCTTCGACTGGCGCATCTCAATCACGCGCTTGCCAAGTGGGAGCTTGCGGAGTTCGACGAGAGGACCGAAACGCTGGAGGAACTCGACCCGCACGATGCCGGAAACCTTTCCACCCGGCTGGTGCAAGCCCCGGACCGCGAGCGGACCGCCGCGCGCTTCTCCGAGGCGATTGCGCTGGTCCAGCAGATTCTGCCGCGAGTGGAGATCGAAGTCGTCTCCGCCGCCGAGCTCTCGTTCCGCTATCACGGCCTGGAATTCGCCCGCGCCGCGATGCGCGAGGTCGCGGGTTCGTTTCGCACCGAGCCCGTCCTGCTCTTTCCCGACACCGAAGCGCCGGTCGTTGGCTCGGAAATCGCGGTGGACTCCAACACCGAGTCTGGATTTCGCGATTTCGTCAAGCAGGTGGCGGCGATGCGCGACGGGGCGGACCGCCATCATCCACTGTATCGCAGCAGCCCGGAGCGCTGGCTGGAGGCGAGCGTCAGGCGAGACCTCGGCGTGCTCGACGAGCGGCTGGACCCGGCGGTAGTTTACTCGCAAGTGCCTGCCTTCACCGCCAGCGATCGCGCCATGATCGATCTGCTCGGCGTGACCCGCGAAGGGCGGCTGGTGGTGATCGAGCTGAAAGCGGAAGAGGATATGCACCTTCCCTTGCAGGGGCTTGATTACTGGGCGCGCGTGCGCTGGCACCAGCAACGCGGCGAGTTCCAGCGCTTTGGCTATTTCCCCGGACGCGAGCTCTCGCCGGAGCCTCCGCTGCTGCTGATGGCCGCGCCGTCGCTGCACGTCCATCCCACTACCGATTGCCTGCTGCGGCATCTCTCGCCGGTAATTGAGTGGAAGCTGCTGGGGTTGGACGAGCACTGGCGGCGGGGAATTCGCGTGATCTTCCGCAAGACGCGCGGGGACCTGAAACCGGTTCATAGCCGGGAATTCTAGAGCGGCATCAGAGATACTGCATCCTTCGCTACGGGTGTCATCGTGAGGAGGTTCGCCGCTTCTGCGAACCGACGTGACGATCTATGCATTTCAGTGAGTGTCAACCGAAAGCCGGAAAAAGCAAATACATGGACCCTCACGTCGCGTCCTAACGGACGCTCCTCAGGGTGACACGCTGGAATAATCGTTCTGGGATATACCAACGCTAACACCGCGCTAGTGCGGTTTTGTAATCGGGCATCCGCTAGCGCTACTCCGTCTTCAGATCGGCCTGCTTGCCGCGATTGATCCAGTAATCGCGCGCCATCTCGGTGAGATCGGGTTGCGGTGCCTCGCCCTTGAGCACGCGTGAAATGCCGCGCACGATGCGCCGCATGGGAAGCTCTCCCTTGTCATCGGCCAGGAACAGTTCGCCGACCTTGGAACTGCGGTAGTACCAGCGCTTAAGAATCGAGAGATGTTCCATGAGTTCCCGGCCCGATTTGACCTGGGCCGGTGCCGCCGCGGCGAGCGCTTCGGTGGCGCGCGCTTCCATCGAGTGCGGCGTCTTGATTTTCCACTCCGCGGCACGGCCAAACGAGTCGGTCCCCTGGGTAACGACCGTGGTTGTGCTGGCCGGGGCGAAAGTGACAGGATCGAGAATCCGCGCGCCTTCAATCTTGAACAGCGCCACCGAACCGGGCTGGGCAGAGGGCTGGATCATGACGCCGCGCAGTTGGTCGAGGCGGCGAACGATCTCCGGCAGCTCGCGCATGAGCGTCTGAACTTTTTCGAAGCGTGTGTGCATCGCCGCTGCTGTTTCAAACTCGAGCGCCTGGCTGGCGCGGTCGCGCTCGGCGGCCACCGCATGCAACAGCGAGCGCCCGCCGCTCGAAAGAAAATGCTCCAACTGCGATACCTCGCCGGCGTAAACCTCGTCGGTGCATCCCCGGAAGCAGGGCGCAAGACACATCTTCATCTCCGAATAAATACAGCCGGGGAATGCCGGATCGGGGTTCAGCTCTTCCGTGCAACGCCGCACCTTAAAGAAGTCGAGTGCATCGCTGGAGAACTTGTCGGCGGCGGCGCGGGTTGGAAACGGCCCGTAGTAGGCGGACTTCCCGTGGAGGCCGCCGAGCCGGGTGGTGACCACGAGCCGCGGGTAACGGTTCTCCAGAATGAGGCGGAGCAGTGGCGCGGGCCGCAGCCGCAGCCGCTTTTCGTAAGCCTGCGGAAACTCCTGCCGCAGCAGCTTGTAGAGCAGGAAACCCGATTCAAAATCGGAGCCCGTCGGCGAGTATTCGAGCCAGCGCGCGCGATCTCGCAGATTGAGTCGCCGGGCGATGGCATCGGGCTTCGCCGAGACCGTCGCGCCTGCGTCGGTAGGGATGAAATCGGAACTTGCGGCACGCGGCGAGGCCGGCAGCGCGAGCAAGCGCCGTGCGCGTCGCCGCAGATTCGCGGTCTTGCTGATGTATGCTTCCGCGCCGGCCTGCTCGCCGCGAAGCGCGAACACTGCGGGCGAGGTCGGCAGTTGCTCGAAGAACTGCTCATCGCTTTCCGGGCGGAATTCAAGGGGCGTCAGCACGATACAAGTTTAGCGGAAAGGCCTGGCCGATGGACTCGAAACGGCCGTGGTGGGGGCGCCCATGACTGCCCTAGCGAATCAGTCCGAACGTCACCATCAGGCACAGCAATCCGATCAATATCAGCAATAGGCCAAACGCCCGCTGCATGATCGAAGTTCTAGCCTTGCCGGTGCGGCCGGGCCGTTCTCTTTCGCCGGGGCTGGTTAACTCCAGGGCGCGGCCAAACCGGTCCAGCATCCGCCGCATCGCTTGCGGGTAAATGCACTGCACAAACCCCTGGGAGATGAGCAGAAAAATAAGCGTCAGCCAGATGGTCCTGACGACGAAGCGCATGGCCGGAATTTTAGCACGCCCTGAACGGCAGGAAGCCAGGCCGCGTGAGTCAGTCCTGCTCCCGCTCAGTGATAAAGTCCCTTTTCCGCCAGCCACTTCTGAATGACTGCCGCGACCTCCAGGTTGTTCTTGTCCATCATCATCATGTGGGAGTTGCCCTTGATGCCGATCTTAGGCAGATTGACGACATCGACGCTTCCGCCCGCCGCTTTGATCTTGTCGGCGAAGTCAAGCGCGTTCTGACGAATCTTGGGCCAGCGCGAATCTTGCTCGATGAAGTCGCCGAACACCATGAGCGTCGGGATGTTCTTCAACGCGGCAGCCTTCGTAGGGTCGCCAATTCCGGCTGGTTCGACTGCCACCAAGGCTTTCACTTTCTCCGGCCTGGCCTGCGCGACCTTGAAGCCGAATTGGCCGGCCTGGCTATGAAAGAGGATGACGCATGGGCAAACGCGGTCGACTTCGGCGATATAAGCCGCGATGGTCGCGTCGTCGGTTGTGGTCCAGCGCGGCACGGTCTGTTTGACGAAGTTGCTGTAAGCTTCGACCGGGAACTGATCGCCAGGCAGCAGCTTGCGTTTGGCGGGATCGTTCGAATACGAGCCTTCGCCTGCGCCAATGCGGAAGCGCTCGAACGGATTGGCGACGGTCAGAAAGACGGGCTCGCCCTTGAAGATGTCCGGGTACTGTGCCCACCCGGCGCGTCCGCGCTCGACCGCGTCCGAGTTATAAGTGCTCCAGCCGCGGCGAAGGAAGTAGTTGAGCCAGCCCTCGCGTCCATCGGGCGTGGTCTCATAGGTCACGCCGGTGAGACCTCCGCCATGCCATAAGAGCAGCGGCACCGTACCGCGCCGGTTCTGCGGAATGAAATACTGCACATACATCTGCTCAACCTGGTAGGTTCCGTTGGGGTCGACTTTTGCCGGAACCCCGCCCGGCGTGAACATAACCTCTTTGACCGGTTTGCCGCTGATCTCCACCAGCCGGCCGCCAACATGGAAAGAGCCCATCTCTTTGAGCGTGATCGGCGATTCTTGAGCAGCCGCAACAGTCGCGGCCAGCGCACCCGCCGCAATCAGCAATCGTGCGATGGTGAACCTCAGGCGGCAACGATCGCCGGGCTTGCGCGCGCTGGGGTGAAGTGGGTTGAGGGTTCTCATGCTACTACCTCCCTGGAGAATTCCGCGCGGTCCGCCTGACCGGCGCGGCTGGCCCACAGTAACTCTTACACCGTGCGGCTTGCTTAGGAAAGTGTCTTGCTCGTCAAGTTCTGGGACGCGACGCTAAGGCCGCGTCTTGGCGATCTCCGGGGTGCGCTTGGCGGGAACATTGAGGTGATGCGTCGTGAGGGCGTCGCGCAGAATTTCAAAGCCCTCCTCGGGCGAATCCACGTATTGGAACAACTTCACGTCCTGCGGAGAGATGGTTCCGGCGTCGGCCAGCGCCTCCAGGTTGAGCACTCGGCTCCAGTATTGCTTGCCGTAGATCAGCACGATAATTTTCTTGGCGAGTTTTTCAGTTTGCGCCAAGGTGAGGATTTCAAACAGCTCGTCGAGAGTGCCGAAGCCTCCGGGAAAGACTACGAGCGCCTTGGCCAGGTAGGCAAACCACAACTTGCGCATAAAGAAGTAGTGGAACTCGAAGTTCAACTCCGGACTGATGAACGGATTGGGCATCTGCTCGTAAGGCAAGTTGATGTTTAAGCCGATAGTTTGTCCGCCGGCCTCACGCGCTCCCAGATTGGCGGCTTCCATGATGCCGGGGCCTCCGCCGGTGGTGACGACGAAGCGATGGCGCTTGGAGGGAATCGTGCGACTCCACTGGGTGAGCAGGAAAGCGAGGCGGCGCGCGTCCTCGTAATAGCGGGCCATGTCCACGGCGACGCGGGCGCGCTTGATTCTGGCTTGCTCGTCGGGCGCGGCCAGAGCAGCCGAGCCCGGCTTCTCCAGCAACTCGAGGGTACGCTCAGCCGCCGAGAGTCCCTCCTCGGCTTTGACGCGGCTGTGGAAACGAGCCGAGCCGAAGAAGACGACGGTATCTTGAACGTTCTGCCGGCGAAAGCGCGCCAATGGCTCGGCGTATTCAGACAGAATCCGGAGCGGGCGGCCGTCCGGACCTTCGAGAAACTTCTTGTTCTCGTAAGCGAGTGAAGCCCGAATGCTCTTCAGATGGTCTAGTTCGTCCATATTGTTCTCTTATCCCTCTCCTGAGGCGGCGGGCACAAATACGGCAGTTCGTCTTCTAGAGCTTGGACGGCTGAGGCCGCGCCCCTTCAAAGACCTGTTAATGAAACAGTCTCTACTTTGTACTGACCGGATCCTTGTAGTGTATGGCTTGCCACACTCCCACCCAGATATCGAGCAGGCCAATTCCGGTTACAACCCCGCGGATGAAGTCTAAGCTCAGGAACTCACGGATGCGGGGATAATTCAGGACGAGACCATTGTCGCTCCAGGCACGCGTCCAGGGCACAATGACAAGGATCATCCCGAGCTCGACCCAGATCATCACCTCGATGACCAGGAAAATGCGACTTACCCAGCGCGAAACCCCGTAATGAGACACATCCGTAGCGGGAGCCTGCAACAGATTGGACCCGGATTCTCCGGCGCTGATGCCACGGTCAAAGTTTAACGGTTCATTGCCCACGCTATGCTTGGATGAGGCTTGAGGTACCTGGAGAGTCGATGAAAATGGGGGCTGGGGATTTTCCGGGCTCTTGTCTTCAGGCAAGCCGAAAGGTTGGCCGGAGCCGGGGGTGTCTGTAGGGTCCATATAACCGCATTCTACGATTTCAGCCCCCGGATGCGCTCGGCGACGTCGCGATGGTCGATGTTGGAAGCGTACACCTCAAGGAAACATTTCAATGCTTCTGGTTTCTGGCCGGCTGCTTCATAGGCCTGCCCCAGCTCATAATAGATGGCGGTTTTGATCTGCTCATCCGGCGCCGCCAGCAAAGCGCGTTGGTACCACTTGAAGGAGGCTTCGGGAACTCCCTTTGAAACCAGGCACTGCGCCAGCCATGTGTAGGCCTGAATAGCTTGCGAGAATGGCTGTCCCTGGTCGATGGCCTGACACACCTTTTGAAACTCCCCGATCGCTTCCTCGACCAAACCCATATCTTTGAAGGCGAGCCCGAGATTGTAGTGAGTCTCCGGGTCCAGTTCGGTCCCCGTTCCCGCCTCCATGTCCTGCTTGAATTCCTGGAACACATCCGAGAGTAGCGGATTGATGCTGTCGGCAGAAGCTTGACCTGCGGAATTGTCGGCGGCCACTGCAGGCGGGACGGTCCGCCCGGCGGGTGAGGGCGGCGTCGGGGTGGCAACGGCACGAGCCTCCACTGCTGGAGTGACCGGCGCTGGCTTTGCAGTTGACGCTGAAGGAGGTTTCGCTAGGGTGAAGTCACTCCCTAATGAGGTCTCCAACTGGCTGACGAAATCGCCAAGGTTGGAGGGAATCGCCCCGGTACCGGTTGCAGGTGTCGAGTTGCCGGCCACGCTCGCCGGCGCTGCCGCCGCGAACGTTGGCGGCTCGATTTCGATTTCCTCTACCGAAACACTGGCTGCGGGAGCCTCCGCATCGCGCTTGGCGGCAAGCTGTTGGCGAAGGGCAGGCAGCTCCGGGTTGTGAGGATCGATCTCCGAGAGATGTTGAATGGCAAATGCGGCTTCCTTCAGCAGCAACTCCGTAAGATAAAACTGAATCTCTTCGACAATTTCCCCGGCCTGATCCGAGCCAATACTCGCATCCGCATCCTCCGAGACATGCTGGGCCGAGACCTGTTCCCACTCATCGGAGAGATCGATTTCCTCCGGGGCACGGTCAACGGCGTGGCCGGTTGATCTAGAAGGACTCGGCGGCAAAACTGGGGTGTGGTCTTTGACAGCCGGAGGCTCATCAAGTTGATGCGAAGCCTCGACAACCTGGGGTTGCGCCGTTTCGGCGTCGGCTTGGGCCCGGTATTGGGCCGCCATCTCAGCGTACTCTTGCGCCTGCTCCTTCTTGCCGGAGACGGAGAGAACCTGGTTCACTTTCTCGCAGCATTGCGCGGCGTCGGCAAATCGCTGGTCGCCTGAATAGAGCGAAGCAAGCTGCTGGTTCAGGCGCAAATCGAAGGGAGCGGAGGGCAGCACGGCCTCTAAGGCGGCAATGGCCTTTTCCGATGACTTGTTGTAGTTCACAAACAGCTCGGACTCGGCGAGCGCGGTTCGAATTTCCTCTTCCAACTCCTCCGGGTACGATTGACCGGCGGGAGTGGCTGTCCGTGCGGTGGTCTGCAACTCTTCCTCGGCGGTTGCAGCAGGCGTTTCCAGTTTCGTCAGGAGCTGCCGATAGTTGCGCTGGTGGGTTTCATCCTGAGGCTCCAACCGCATCAACTGCTGATACGTGTTGCGGGCGTGCTCCAGATTGCCCTTCTGAACCGAAGCGTGCGCGATCAATTCCAGGATCTCGGCACTGTGGGTAGTGTCGCCTGCATTCTCCAGGAGCTTCTTCAGGCTTTCCAGCGCATCAGGATCTTCGCGCAAGGGGACGATGTAACCGTGGAGCTTTTCAACAACCTTACTGGTGAGCAAGGGGCCGGAGAATTCCGTAAAAAGCTGGAGGGCTTCGGCTACGCGGTGACTGGAGATCAGGTAGTCACAGCAGGAGGCGAGGAAATCGGGTTGAGAGAATTCGACCAGCAGCTTTTTTGCGACCGCTACTGCCTGGTCGATCCGGCCTGATTGCAGGTAAACCTTGGCCAGGAGTTGCAGGCCGGATTCGCTCGACTGCAGTGCGGGGAGGTTCTCGAGGAATTCCGCGGCTTGTGCCGGATTACCGCGCTGGAGGGCTACCCGGCCCTTAAGTTCCAGAACCTTAGGATCGTTCGGGACAATGGTGGCCAGCCGGCCCAGAGCCTGCTCGGCACCATCGAGGACACCCCGGCGGAGAGAGTTTTCCGCCAGCCGGAGCAGCAGATCGGAAGCCTGCTTGTTCCGCGAGAGGCGAAGATACAGATCAGCGAGCTTGGTTTGTAAAGCAAGATTCTCCGGGTCGAGTTCAAGAATCTTTTCGTAAAGCTGGGTTCCCTCTTCCGTGTTCCCGGAGCGCAGCAGGGAATCGGCGGCTTGCGAGTACTGCGAACGCGCATCGTTGTGGAGCCCCTGCTGCCGGTAGAGTTCCCCAAGCTTCAGAACGTATTCCAGGTTTCCAGGATTCAGCTTCGACAGTTTCTTGTAAACCGCAATGGCTTTCACCGTAAAGCCGGTTCCCGCATAAGTCTCGGCAACTTCCTGGAAGCACCCGGTCGCCTCTTCCACCTGGTTCACCCGGGCATAAAGATCGCCCACGGTGTTCAAGACGGTAAGATCCCGCGCGTCATTCTTGAGGATCTTCTGGTACTCGGCAATGGCATTGCTAAGCCTGCCTTGCTGAATGTAGCGCTCGGCAGAAGCCAGAACCTTGGTCTTGTTAAATCCGAAGCCTAGCATTTTGTTTCACTCGCAGGGTGCCCTGAAGCCCTGAAACAAGTTAGCGCGGCACTGGGCAGAGCAGCGGAACCGCGCTAACAGTATCACAATCAAGGGTGCCGTCACGCCAGAGAAAGCCGCTGACCATTTAGCGCCAACAGGTCATGTACGCACAGCGTCCCGAACGCGGAGGCGCGAATCTCATTCATCATAAATCCCATTATCGTTCTTGTCGGGGCGGTTTTCCAACTTGGGCAGGCCCGGACGAATGTCGGCGGCCAGCGGTTCACAAGCGCCACCGAATTGGCTACCCTAAAGATGTGGAGACTGATAGCGAAGTTCAAACCCGGTGGATCGGGGCGGACAGCATTCTCTACGCTACGGCGCATCGGCCGTGGCCGCTGCCGGAGCGGCAATGGGCGATGACGCACACCTGGCATGATCTTCTGTTCGCTCACTTTCGGGTGGAACCTGCAACTCTGCGCAGCCTCGTCCCGGAAGTGCTCACGCTTGACGTTTACCGCGACCAGGCGTGGCTATCGATCACGCCGTTCTGGATCGGCTCGCTGCGCCCGCCAGGGATTCCGCCGGTCCCGAAGCTGTCGCGCTTTCACGAATTGAATGTCCGCACCTACGTCACTTACCGCAACAAGCCGGGGGTGTACTTCTTCAGTCTGGATGCTTCGAATCTTTCGGCGGTGTGGGGCGCCCGCATGTTTTACCGGCTGCCGTACTGGCACGCCAAAATGCGTTCGGAAGGGAAGCATGAGATCCGCTACGAAGCGCGACGGCTGCATGGACCCAAGGCCGCCGCTGGCATGCCGCAATTCCGCGCGGTTTACATGCCGGTCTCGCCGCCGCGTGCGGCGCGCCGGGGCAGCCTGGAAGAGTTTCTCACTGAGCGCTACTGTCTTTATGCCTGGAACCGCAACAAGCTGTATCGTGCCGAGATCCATCACCTGCCATGGCCGCTGCAGGAGGCTGCGGTTCAAGTCGAACTCAACACGATGGCCGAGCCCATAGGCTTACGGCTGCCGCTTCGTCCTGATCTGGCGCACTTCTCGCGTCTGCTGAAGGTGCTGGTGTGGGCGCCGGAGAGACTGAAGTGAGGCGCCCAGCCTGCTAGGTTTGCTCCGGGCCGGATGGATGTGCCGTGCCCAGCAGGATCTGGAACAGCAGCAGCCAGCGGCGCACGTTGCTCGTTATCAGGAAGTTTTCCTTGACATGTTCGTAGCCGTTGCGTCCCAAGCCGGCGGCAAATTCCGGATGCGTGAGCAAGTAGCGTATCTGGTAGGCCGTGCCTTCCACCGAGTGCACCAGCACTCCCGTCAATTTGTGAATCACTTGCGTCGGGATTCCGCCGACGGCACCGGCGATCACCGGTTTTTTCTTCCACAGGGCTTCGGCCACGGTGAGCCCGAAACCCTCCTTGATCGATTTCTGTATCACGATGGTTGAGACGCGCTGCAAGGCGTTGATTTCCAGCGCCGACCACGGCGGCAGATTGAGGATGATGATGTCGGGGTCGCTGCCGGCTTCATCCTGCGCTTCCTTCAACACGACTGCGCCTTCGGGATCATCCGAAGCGCCGCCTCCGGCGAGCACGAGTTGGCAATCGACGTACTTTTTGGCGAGTTTGTAAGCCTGGATCACGCCCACGGGGTCTTTCAGCCGGTCGAAGCGCGAGATTTGCGTCACGATCGGCCGTTTACGATCGATGCCGAAGTCGTCGCAGACTTTGTTGAGATAGGACTCGTCCAGCTCCTTGTTTTTTTCCGAGAGCGCATCGATGCACGGATAGAACAGGTACTGCGGGATCGAAAGCTGGCGGGCAAAGGAAGGCGAGGAAAAGATGGCGGCATCGTACTGATCGACCATCGGCCGGAGAAATCCCCAGACGTCGGGATGCGGGTTGGACAAGTCGATGTGACAGCGCCAGATCCATTTGCCGCGCGTGTTCTGCTTGCTGGCGATCAGGCCCGCCGGTTGCGGGTCGTGGATGACGACAATGTCTTCAGTGAACTCCATACGCTGGCGGTTCTGTTCGTTGTAGAGGAGGAATATCTCCTTGGCGTCTTTCGACAGGTTGTATTCGCCGCCGTGCAGCGCGTTGTGAAATCCCTTGGTCACTTCGAAGAAATCATTGCCGCCGGTGATGACCTCCCACTTGGTGGGAATCTCCAGTTCATTCATGAGCGGGATAAGCTGGTTCAGAATTTCCGCCACGCCGCCGCCCACCGAAGTCGAATTCACCATCTTGAGCGACTTGCCGCGCAGACGTTGCGCCAGGTAGCGCAACTCGTCGATGTAGGCCTGCCCAATGATGGGAACGTAGTCATCCAGCTTGGGCGGAGGCGGTGGTACGGGTGGCGTCTCGCTGATGCGCGGGTGCTTGCGCCGTTCGCGGAGTGCTTCCGTGCCGGTCGCGGCGTGAGCCTCTTTGGTGGCGCTCGCGGCGGCTTTTTCCTGGATCTGGTCTTTCATTGCGCGCTCTTGCTCCTTGCCTCGATTTCGCTTCGCCCCAGGCGTTGCGGGGCGGCACTACATTGCGAATTGGATGTCGCGGATAATCTGCCGGCGCACATCCTGAAGAGTTGAGGTGTAGATATCGATGCGGTTCAGTCTGTCCGCCAATGGTCCCAGGTCCATTTCCTTGTCCAGCCACACGGAGAAGTCGTTGGAATTCAGTTTCAAGCGCAGCCGGGCGTCGATGAAGTGATAGTGAATGCTGTTCAGGCTCACTTTTTCAAGCCCATCGGCGAACTCCTGCAAGTTGCGGGCGACAACCGTGGTGGGAATGATGATGGTGTCGGAGGCGCAAAAATAGAACGGTTCCATCGCCGCACGCTCGCGGGCGCGCGAGTTTGCCTTCAAATAATTCTCAATAATGGCGATGATGCGTTCGCGCAAAGTTGGAATCGACGTGAATTCACGGATGTCCAACGAAGCCAGCCGCTCGGCCAGACCAATTTCGTTGCAGGCCTCGAAAGCCCAGTGGGCGAAATCGTTCGAGAACCCTTCCCTGATGAAGTGATGTTCCTGCAAAGTGCGAAAAGTGTGCTGAAAAATCGAACCATCGGAGCAGGCGCGCAATCCTTCCAGCAACTCGCCCAAGTTTCTAGCCTGCTCACGTTCGATACGAAGCAGATGGGCGACAGTATTGAAGAAAAACGGCGACTTCGCCCAACGCTGCAATTTCCCCGACGGCAGTTGTGCAGTTGCCACCAGAAGTCCCCCGATCCGGCTGGGAGCGCTTGTGCCCCCCAGCGCCTCATGAGCGCAAAAGCGCGCCGCCCCGGGGGGCACACATTTGGCCCAACCAGAGTACGCGCGTTAGTTGATAACTCTTTTCATTGGATGCGGGCGGAGAATGGCCCGTTGGTCGAAGCCGGAACGATGATTGAACAGGGTCAGCAGATCCTAGTTGCGGGGTTCCTGTGCTCCGTCGTCGCGCGGACGGTCTGGGCGCGCTCGCGGTGGAAACAGCAAATAAGAAAGAGCGACTGCGGCGAGGATCATCCATCCCAGGCTCTCTCTCGCCGCTGCCTGCTCGACACGGATGCTGCCAAGGGGAGGGTAGAGCCTATGGGCAAAAACGATGGCCGCTACCAGCGACCCCAGAACGCTGACGATGAGTCCGAAGCGAGCCGCCAAGACGATAAGAATGAACACGAACCCGAGTGGCACAAACAGCCGGAAGTTCGAATGGGAAAAGAGACCGGCGACAATGAAAGCTGCTGCCAGGCTGAGGAAAAGCCCAGTCAGGGTTCGCAATGCAATTACAACCTTACTCCGCAACGGAGACCACCTCGTGGTTGGCAGGAATGAAGATAAGCGCGCTTTAGTGCTACCGCGCACGAACTAACTTAGAATGGCATAGATTCAGGGTCTCGCCGCAAAAATCGAGCGCTCGCCAGCTTACCTGGCGTTTGCCCGGCTTATGGTAAGACTCTTCGCGAAAGTGGTGGGGTCACGTCTGTGGCGGTTCGGTCCAGCAGCAATCGATTATCAGCAGTCGCTCGGGGTTTTGCTGGATTTATCTCCCGGCTATTGTCAGAATTGTGAAGGATCGGAAAGGCCCGCGTTTCTCACCGCTTCTCTGAACATGGCAAACGGAACCGAAGGGCTGTTGTTACAGCTATTTACGATATTCGTATGGGCGAAGGTGTTCGGAGAGCTGTTCGAACGCCTCTACTTGCCTGCTGTTCTGGGTGAGATCCTGGCCGGCATCATACTCGGTCCTTACGCCACGCAGTTTGTCATCCCCTCCCCCACGGTTTATTCGATTGCTGAAATCGGCGCAATTTTTTTGCTTTTCACCGTGGGCCTGGAGACGAACCCTAAAGACCTCATCAGTGTCTCGCGTTTGTCTCTGCGGGTAGCCGTCGGCGGAGTAGCTCTTCCCTTCATCGCCGGCTTCTGGCTTCTGCGGGCCGACGGACAGCCAGTCCACGAGGCGGCATTCGTTGCCGCCGCCATGGTGGCCACCAGCGTCGGGATCACCGCCCGCGTGCTACGCGATCTGCATGTGCTGAAGCTGCGGGTGTCGCGCATCGTGCTTGGCGCGGCGGTGTTTGACGATATGCTCGGCATGATCCTGCTGGGTATCGTGGTCAGCGTGGCGACGGGCGCGGGCATCCGCTGGCTGCACCTCAGCCTGGTTATCGTGGAAGCCGCGGGTTTTGCCGTGTTCATGATCTATTTCGGTCCACGCCTGGTGCGCCGCATACGGCCCGGACTGCAACGCATGCAGACTCATGACGCTCCGCTCGTGCTGGCGCTGGCCATCTGCCTTGGTCTATCCGTGGTGGCCACCAAAATCGGCATGGCTGCCATCATCGGCGCCTTTTTCGCCGGCCTGGCATTTGCCGACTACTCGCCGGAGTGGAACCTGGAACCGCGCGCGCAGGCAATCAACCAACTGCTGGCGCCGTTTTTTTTCTTCACCATGGGATCCCGCCTGCAACTCTCGGTCTTCTCGCGAGAGGTGGTCGTTATGGGGTTGGCCATTTCCCTGCTGGCGATCATTACCAAGATGCTAGGCTGCGGCTTGCCGCTCATCCGCGAGGGCTGGATGACGGTGCTGCGCGCGGGAGTCGGTATGACGCCGCGGGGAGAGGTCGCGCTCATCGTCGCGCTCATCGGCTTGCAGATGAACATGATCTCCCAGCGGAGCTATGCCCTGGTGATTATGATGACGGCGATCACTACCATCCTCCCGCCGCCGGTGCTGCGCATACTGTTTCGTGAAAAAACCGCCGCGCTGGCGCCCTCCGGCGAAGCCGGCAGCGAGGCGGAGGAGTCGCTACATGGCGGCATCGGATAACCGCTCTCGCGGAGAGTCCCACAGTCGCATGGCATGCGCTGAGCGTTCGGGTGAAGGGACGCACAGTCGTGTTTCCGGGTGGGACGAGAGTCCAGCTATACGGATTGTCGCGGTCGTTATTCTTGCCCTGCTGCTGGCCAGCTTCTGGGCGGGATTCCGGGATTCGAGCATCGCGCGGCCGTTGCAGGGACACACCGCATCGGCTTTTCTCAGCTTTGCGCTGCTGCTTGCCCCACTGTGGTTGTTCGGATTTGGGGCTGCAAACGCCCTCCGAACCGCTCTGGCAAGGCGCGGGCAACGAGTAGCCATGGCTTCGCTTTGCTGCCTGCCATACTTGTGTTTCTCCATCCCGCGACATGAGTTCCAATGGCCCTTGGCGGTAGCCATGGCCGGGTTTCCGGTCCTGCTTGCGGCCCTTCTCGTGTATCCGGCGGTCGAGCCTCATTTCTCCACCCCACTACGCGTAACAGCGCGCGTAGCGGGGACCCCGAGTTGGCGCGATGCCGTGGTCTTGCTGGCGCTTGCGGCCGTGCTCGAATTGCGGCTGCTGACGCCAGCCTGGCCTTACACGGGGCTGGGCAGCCTGCCCAAGCTTTACCTTGCCGATGTGGCGCTCTACCTTTACCTTGTCGTGCGCGGAATCGACGGGATGGGGTATTCGTTCATTCCCAGCGGGCGAACTTTCCTGATCGCGGCGCGCGAGTGGGCTTTTTTTGCTCCGTTCGGCATTGGTCTGGGGCTGGCCCTGAAGTTCATCACCTTCCATCCACGGCTGCCCTCGCCAATGCACGCCGCCGCCGCCGTGCTCGTTACCTTTCTGTTAACCGCCGTGCCGGAAGAACTCTTCTTTCGGGGCATTCTGCAGAATCTGCTGGAGACTCGTCTCGGCCGAACCGGGGCTCTCGTTCTGACTTCCATGCTGTTTGGCCTTTCGCACTTCCATAAAGGCGCCGCCTTCAATTGGCGGTACGTTTTGCTCGCCGCCATCGCCGGAATTTTTTATGGCCGGGCATGGCGCGCGGAGCGAAAAGTGCTGGCGTCCGCGATTACGCACACCGCCGTTGATGTTGTCTGGAGCCTCTGGTTCAGATAGTTGGCGGCAGTTCAAGAAACTACCCCGGGTTAGTCCAGTCACCTCAGCGAGCGGGGCTCGCCGGGGACCCCGCCGCGGGCGAACCTGGGGCACCCGCCCCGGACCCTCCTGAGGGGATAGATCAACAACTGCGTGCACGATCGCCATTGGGTTGGGAGTTGCCGCCCCGTATAATGCTGCTTGATCCACTCGCATCCCGATTTCAAGTTTGCGGTTAAGGAGCGGCTATGCAATCACTGGACGGACGCGTCGCGCTCGTCACTGGCGCCTCGCAAGGAATTGGAAGGGCCTGTGCATTGATTCTTGCCGAGGCCGGAGCGACCGTGGCGCTGGCGGCGCGCAATGAAGAGAAACTCCAGGAGGCGGCCGCGCAGATTAGGGGCGCGTCTGGCAAAGCCGGCGTCTACAAACTCGATGTGAGTTCGGAGGACGAAATCAAGGCGGTCGTCAAGCAGATTATCGCCGAGCATGGAAAGATCGACATCCTGGTGAACAACGCGGGCATCACGCGTGACCAATTGTCCATGCGCATGAAACGCCCCGATTGGGACGCGGTGCTGGCCACGAATCTGACTGCGCCGTTTCTACTCATCCAGGCCGTGCTCGGCTCCATGCTCAAACAACGCTGGGGACGCATTATCAATATCACCAGCATCTTCGGCAGGATGGGCCAGATCGGTCAGGCGAATTACTCTTCGGCAAAAGCAGGCCTGATCGGGTTGACCATGTCGGTGGCGCGCGAGGTCGCCTCAAGGAACATTACCGTCAATGCCATCGCGCCCGGCTGGATCGAAACCGCCATGACCGCTGACATCACCCCCGAAATGCGCGACACCATCCTCAAGATGATCCCGATGCAACGGCCGGGGCGCGACCTGGAGGTGGCACACGCGGTCCGCTTCCTGGCGTCGGAGGAGGCCAGCTATATTACCGGTGACGTCCTGAATGTGAACGGTGGCATGCTGATGGGGTGAGCCGGGGACCGTTCCCCGGTGCTATTAACCGAATTTGCACTAGGGGATTCATCTGAAATTTGGGCCCGTCGATGCCGTAGTGAACCAAAATATGTACCGGATTGCACTTTCGGGCGGTTTCGGTAAAGATTGTCCTTGCATGCAGCGTTGCTGAATTTTACTATGCTGCTAACTTTGAGCGCTGTAGTTTTGGTTAGAAGATAACTAATGCAAATGAATATTGGCGAAACCATTCGTAGTTTCCGGTTGCAGAAAGGGATGTCGCAGGGAGATATCGAGAAGCGCACGGGGCTGTTGCGCTGCTATCTGTCGCGCGTGGAAAACGGTCACACCATCCCTTCCCTGGACACGCTGGCCAAGATAGCCTCTGCCATGGACATTCCACTCGGCCAGTTCTTCGCGACAAGTAGCGCGGATACGGCGGCCCGGGCGGCATCGCAAATGAACGAGGAGGAAGTGCGCTTCCTTTCGCAAATCCGGCGTTACTCCTCGAACCTGAACGATAGCGACCGCAAATTGGTGCTGGCCATGGTGAAGAAGATGGCCGCGACCGCCAAGTAAAGCAGCACTTAATATCCCGGTGAAAGATGTCGAAGCACTCGACGGGCGAGTGCTTTTTGTTTTGTGGATGGCTGCTATTGAGAGCGGTTTAGGGACTACTGTATCCCGCGTTTACCATGACCTCAACCGCACACCTTTCGCTAAACTGGTCTAGACGGCCAAGCCGCCAGCAGCCTGCGAATGACGATCAACTCACCCAGGTGGTGAGAGGTGTGATCAGCCACCAGCAGGGCCTCGCGAAACAGGTTTTGCCCCTCGCCCCAGGGAAAAGGCGCCAGCAAGTCGTTAGCAGGGTTATTGACCAGGCGGATCATTTTGTCGCGATCTTCCTGAACCTGCTGAACCGAGTGGTCCCAGCTTTCCGTGTTGGCGGGAGCAGCGGAGGCGGGCCAGTAGCCCTCCGGCCATTTCGGCGAGTGGTAGCTGCCGTCATGGTTCATGCTGAAGCGCACGATGTCATTCTGTGCGATTCGAATGTGCTCAAGGATTTGCCACGCCGAATAAGGCAGCCCCAGCGGAACCACGCCGCGCAGTTTAGGCTGGAAGTTCTTCACCACATTCTCAAAAGTTGCGTGTGCCTGCCCGCCGCGCAGCAACTCGACCAATTGTTTCCTGATTCGGTTTTCACTTGTCGTCATCGCCGATGCACCACCTCCGGGAACGGAAATCCATTGTATCCTGACAGGCTTGCCGCGTTGCCGTGGACTGGGGCCGCCGGGCGCCAACGCCGTAACCGGATTGATTCTTGCGCGATTTCAGCCGAAGGCGGAAACTGGAACTCGCAAACCAGGGAGCACCTGTGAAATTCGTCGCCGATATCCTGGCATCGATCTGATAATCCTAACAAGGGCCGTCAGGGAGCACAGACTGTGAAATGCATTGCCGTTATCCCCGCACGCCTGGCCTCGACCCGCTTGCCGCGCAAACCGCTGCGCGAAATTGCCGGCAAAACCATGATCGCCCGCGTCTACGAAGCAGTGGCTGCCAGCAAACTGGTTTCCCAGACGATTGTTGCCACCGATGCGCGCGAGGTTGTGGAGCACTGCGAAAAACTCGGCATCCCCGTGCGCATGACTTCGCCGGCGCACCGCAGCGGAACCGATCGCGTGCACGAGATTGCCGGCTCAGTCGAGGCCGATATCTACATCAACGTCCAGGGTGATGAGCCGCTCACGCGTCCGGAGCACCTGGATTTGCTGATCCGCCTGATGCAACAGCCCGGAGTCGAGGTCGGCACTTTGAAGATCGCTTGTGCCGCAGCCGACCTTTCGAACCCCAACGCGGTCAAGGTGGTTTGCGATGCCGCCGGCCGCGCGCTCTATTTTTCCCGCAGCACGATTCCGTTCGACCGCGAACACAGCGGGCAAGTCCGCTACTTCAAACACCTCGGGCTCTACGCCTACCGCAAGCACGCGCTGGAGTTGTTCTGCTCCTGGCCCGAGTCTGGGTTGGAGAGGATTGAGCGGCTCGAGCAGTTGCGCTTTCTGGAGAACGGCGTGGCCATTCACGTGGCGGAAACATCCTTTGAAACCATAGGCGTGGACACCGAGGAAGACCTGCGGCGCGTGGAGCAGATTCTGCTGGGTGGAAGCTAGAGCGGCGGTTTCAAAATCGCTGGTTGAGCAATGAGTTTCAAGCCTAACCGGGCTTCGTCCATGCTTCGGCGGCGGCAATTCGCTTGGCGATCGGCGGGTGCGAGTGAAAGAGGATTTCCACGATCCGCGAGGGCTTGCGCTCGGCGAGGTTCTGTTCGGCGAGCTTGTTCATGGCGCTGATGAACGGGCCGATGGCGGGAATCGATTGCCAGGCATAGCGATCGGCTTCGCGCTCGTTGATGCGCGAGTAGGCGTTGAGCAGCGGCATCAAGGCCAGCGAAAGCAGCGTCGTCACCAGGATGATCAACGGGAGGTTGGCGAAATCGTATTGCGAGATGAACCACTCCCGGCGCAGAACCGCCCAGCGCAGTACCCATTTCAGCGCCCAGAACCCCGCGAACGTGATCACTGCCTGCACGATCATCGACTTCAGGATATGCCGCCGCACGTGATGTCCGAGCTCATGCGCGAGCACGGCCTCGATCTCGTCGTCGGTGTAGTTGGCAAGCAGCGTGTCGGAGAGGATGATGCGCCGGGTCGCTCCCCAACCGGTAAGCGCGGCGTTTGCCTTGCGGGACTTTTCCGAAAGATTCCATTCATAGACGCCGCGGACCCGCGTGCCGGCGTTTTCGCTCAGCCGCGTCAGCCGGCTGCGCAGTTCGGAATTTTCCAGCGGCCTGAACTTGTAGAAGATCGGGAACAGCACCACCGGCGCAATCTGCGCAAACAGCACGAACAGCACCGTGAACGCGGCCCAGGCGACGATCCACCACGACTGCGGAAATTTGCGAACCAGCAAATAAAAAATCTCCGCCAAGATCGCGGAGATGACCAAGCCGACGAAGAATCCTTTCAGTTGATCCCACACCCAGCCGCGCCAGCGCTGATTGGAAAGATTGTACTGGTGCTCCAGCCGGAAGCCGTAAGAATCAATCCCCAGGCCGACCGCCTTGCTCAGCAATGTCAGAAAGAGCAGGTAGACGAAGAGCGCGAGAACATAGTTTTCGCCGCGCGCGATGCGGAATGCCAGGTCGCGAAGCGTGTGACTCCATCCGCTCAGCAGCAGCACCAGCATCAAGCCGAGCCCGAGGCCGGCGTCAGCCACGCTCAGCCTGCGGTGGATGCGGTTATAGCGCCGCGCTTCCGGCGAATCGACCGAAGATGATGGAGCAGACCACATAAGATTCCGGGAAAGTATCGATCATACTAGACCGGATTCGCGGAAGGTATACCCCCGCGAGCGGGGCTCCGACAAAAAAGCCCCACCCTGCGCCGAAAACCACGGCGCAAGGGTAGGGCACCCGAGATTCGCTTTGGCTCACGCCACGGTTGCCTTGCAATAGACGAACGACTCGGCGGCGGAGAGAATCTCTTCGACCAATTCCGGGCTGGAGGCTTCGCAGTAGATGCGCAGCAGCGGCTCGGTTCCGGAACCGCGCAGCAGCACCCATGGCTCCGCCCCGTCGCCGTTGCTGGGAGCGTCCAGAAAGAACTTGTAGCCGTCCATGTCCTCCATGCGCAGCACCTTGTACCCGATCTTCCGCGGGCGTTCGGCGGCCCGGCAGAGGGCTGAGAGCTTCAGCTCGTCGGCAATGTGCAGGTCGCGGCGCCCGTAATAGTGCCGGCCGTATTCGTTTTGCAGTTGCTCCACCAGTTGTCCGAGCGACTTGCCTTCCTCGGCCATAACGTTGGCCAGCAGCAGGCAGTTCAGGATGCCGTCGCGCTCGGGAAGATGGCGCGGGATGCCGATGCCGCCGGATTCTTCGCCGCCCACCAGGACTTCGCGGCCGCTGAGCACGATATCGCAGACGTACTTGAAACCTATGCCGTGCTCGATCAGTTCGCGATGGTATTTGCGGGCGATGCGGTCGAGCATGCTGGTGGTGTTGAAGGCGCGGGTGACGGCGCCAGGCCACTGCTTGCGCTTGAGAAGCCACTCCAGCAGCACAGCGAAACACTTGTGAGAGTCGACGAAGCTGCCGTCTTCAGCGACCGCGCCAATGCGGTCGGCGTCGCCGTCGACCGCCAGGCCGGCGCTGCATTTTTCGCGCACTACGGTGTCCTGGAGGGCTTTCACGTGCGGCAGGATCGGCTCCGGGTTGATGCCGGGAAACAGCGGGTTCACCTCTCCGCGAATCTCCAGGTACGGAACCCCGGCCTTGTGGAAGATGCCGGCCAGCACTCCCCGCCCGGCGCCGTACATGACGTCAATGGCGAAGCGAAAGCCAGCCTTGGAGATGAGGCCGATATCGGCGAACTTCTCGATGGCGGCGACATAGGGCGCTTTGAAATCGATCTCGCTCACCCGTCCGCCCTTCGCTGGCGTAGCCGGGGCGTCGAGGTAGCCCTCGATCTTCCTCATGATCTCCGGCGTTGCCGAGCCGCCATAGGAGGCTTTGAACTTGACCCCGTTCCAACTCCACGGATTGTGACTGGAGGTGATCATGACGCCGCCGGCCGCGCCCATCTGCTTGACCGCGTAAGAGAGCGCCGGGGTCGGCGTGTAATCGTTCGCCAAGCGTACCTGAAGACCCGCGTCCGCAAGTTGTTCCGCCGCCACTTCGGCGAAGCGGCGCGAACCGAAACGCGTATCGTAGGCAAGCAGGACGCCTTTGGCGGGGTCCTCGTGCCGGTGGATGTAGTTGGCGATTGCGCGCGAGACACGGCGCACATTTTCAAAGATAAAGTCATCCGCGATGATGGCACGCCAGCCATCGGTGCCAAACTTGATTGCAGAAGCCATGGAGTTCCCTAGGTAAGCTCCGTTAGTTTTTTTGCGTCGAGGAAGGAAACGATTTTGCCGACGTCCTGCGCGCGCGCGCGAGTGGTTACCAGCAGCGCGTCATCGGTCACGACCACCACCAGGTTTTTCACGCCCATAGCGGCCACGAACCTGCCGGGCGCGTGAAGATAGTTGCCTTCAGCATCGAGGATGAACGAGCGCAGGGCCCCCACATGGTTGCCGCGTTCGCGATCGCTCTTGGCCGTCATCATGCGGTGCTCGTGCAGGGCCGACCAGGAGCCCAGATCGTTCCAGCCGAAGCCGGCGCGAATGCAGAAAATGTTCGATTGCTGCTCGCCTTTGGCCGAGCGCGGCTCCAGCACGGCGTAGTCGACGCTGATGTTCTCGCACTTGGGATAGAGCCGCCGGAAGGTTTCGCTGAATCGGCGGGTGCCGTAGGCGGCGGCAATCTCCTCCAGCAACGGCGCGGTTTTCGGCAGGTGCTCGCGGAGGGCGGCAGCCAGTGTCGCCGCCGACCATACGAATACGCCGCTGTTCCAGAAAAAATTCCCGGCCTGCAGGAATTCGACGGCGCGCTCGAGCTTGGGCTTTTCCGTAAAGCGCCGCACGCGCAAAGCGGCGCCCATCTTTTCGCCGGTTTCAATATAGCCATACCCCGTCTCGGGTCGGGTCGGATCGATTCCCATGACGACGATGTTTTCACCCGCCGCCGCAATTGCCACTGCCTCCGCCAAATCGCTCCGGAAGCGGCGCTGGTCGCCAATAACGTGGTCGGAGGGAAACATGCCGATGACGGCTTTCGGGTCCCGCCTGAGAAGCAAAAACGCGGCCAGCCCTATGGCCGGCGCGGTGTTGCGTCCCAGGGGCTCGGCGATTACCTGCTGCCGCGGTAACTTAGGCAGTTGGCGGATGATGTTCCGGCGCAAATCCTGGTTGCTGATAATCCAGAAGTTGCCGAGCAGGCTGTCCGGCGCCAGGCGCGCAACCGTCTCCTGGATCATGGTCTTGCTGCTGTTCAGGGGGAGCAGTTGCTTGGCGAGCCGTTTGCGGCTGAGCGGCCAAAAACGGGTGCCCCGGCCGCCCGCAAGAACCACGGGATAGAAGTGTCGCTTATCGATTTTTGCCACGCGATTACTCCGGCGTCCGTACGCCTTCCGTCAGCTTTTCAACGACGGGCGGCTGCACCGGCTCGCCGGGCACGCGCATGAGAAGAAACTCCACCGCCCATTGCGGGCGCAGCCCGATTTGCTCGATGCTGGCCGGGATCACGACCGCTTCGCCTCGGTTGAAGCTGACTGGCTGGCCGCCTTCCCATTCCACTACGGCGCTGCCTTCCACTGCAACCAGAACTTGCGCCGAGGTGCGCCCGGGCGCGGCGCTGAGGGTCAGTGGCTTGGTGATGGCAAAATGCTCCACCACAAAACACGGAGAAGCAACCAGCAGCCTGCCCCGCCACGCGCCACTACGGCGCGCGTCGGGGACCCCATCGTGGCCGCCAATCGTCCGCGGCGAAACCTTGCCCGCGTTGGTCGATTCCCGCATGGCCCGCAAGCCCTGCTCGATATGGAGTTCCCTGCCGCGGCCGAAATCATAGAGGCGGAAAGTCGTGTCGGAGTTCTGTTGCGTCTCGATCAGAATCGATCCGGGCCCAATCGAGTGGACGGTTCCGGCATCGCAGTAAATCAGATCGCCTTGGTTAAGATCGACCCAATTAAGCAAGTTTTCGGCGCGGTTGGCGAGGATGGCGGCCTCAAACTCCGCTTTGCCGACTCCGGGCGTCAGGCCGAGCCCGACTTGGGCTCCGGGCAGGCACTTGGCCACGTACCAGCACTCTGTCTTGCCGCAAGGCTGCCCCAGTTCGCGGGCTCCCTCGTCATCGGGATGCACCTGCACCGACAGCTTGTCGTGCGGGAAAAGAAACTTCGTCAGCAGCGGAAAACGACCAGGTTGGGGAGCCGCTTCGCCGATCAGTTCCCGGCCAAAGCGCTGGCACAGGTTACTGAGCGATGCTCCGGAAAGAGGCCCGTTAGCCACGCGGCATTCGTCGCCGGTGAGCCAAGCCTCGCCAATAGGCTCCTTGCCGACGACCCGGGTGTAGATGGGCCGCAAATCGCGAGTTCCCCACGGACGTGGGCTGAACTCGGGAATCATTAGTAATGGATAGAGATCAGACATTGGGGGAACACGACGCCGTACCGGACAACCGATTTAGAGTACCTGAATGGCCCGTAACGTTGCCGGAGCCCTGAAAAAAGGGCCAACCATAGTTGGCCCCAGGGCTCGATTGTTCAGTGGTTAGAGCGACTTAAAGAACTTCCGCATCCTCTCCAGTCCACGGTCGATCTCCGCCGCCGAAGTGGCGTAGGAAAGCCGGACGTGCTGATTGCTGCCGAACGCCTCGCCGGGCACGGTCACCACGTGGGCCTCGTGCAGCAGGCACCGGGTGACATCGGCCGGCGTCTTCATCCCGCCTTTGCCAAAATAGGCACTAAAATTCGGGAAGACGTAGAAAGCGCCCTGCGGCATGGTGCAGGTGATGCCGGGGATCTCCCGCAAGCCCTTAACGATCCGATCGCGCAACTGCTTGAATTCGGCGCGGAAGTCGGCAACGCACTGCTGAGGTCCGTTCAAAGCGCCGATGCCGGCCTTCTGCACAATCGAGGTCGGGTTCGAGGTGGACTGGCTCTGAAGCTTGGTGGCTTCCTTGATGACGGCAGCCGGTCCCATGGCATAACCCAGGCGCCAGCCGGTCATGGAATAAGTCTTGGAGAGCGAGCCGACGACGATGAGACGATCGTGCGCGTCCTGAATCGATCCGGCGGAGAAGAGACGTCCGCTGTAGTCGAGATAAACGTAACACTCGTCGCTCATGACCCAGATGCCGCGCTTGGCGGCCATGCGCACCACCGCCGTCATCTCCTCGGGCGAGAGCGACGCGCCGGAGGGATTGTTGGGGAAGTTCAGCAGCAGAATCTTGGTCCGCGGCGTAATCGCTTTTTCCAGCATTTCCAGCGTGATGGCGAAATTGTTCTTCTCTTCGCTCTCGACAAAAACACACTTGCCGCCGCAGTACTCCACCATGTCTTTGAACGAGACCCAGTAAGGAACGGGGATGATGACTTCGTCGCCGTGGTTGACGAGTACCGAGAAGAGGTTGAACAGGGCATGTTTGCCGCCGACCGAGGCGGTAACCTCTTCGCGCTTGTAATTGCTGCCGAAGTCAGCCGCGTGGCGCTTCACAATGGCATCGCGCAGCTCTTCGATCCCGCCGACGGCAGTGTACTTGGTGAAATTAGCCTGAATGGCTGCAATCGCGGCATCCTTGACGTGCTGGGGGGTGTTGAAGTGCGGCTCACCAGCAGCAAAATAAACCAAGTCAACGCCCTGCGCGCGCAGCTTGTCGCCTTCGGCAACCGCAGCCAACGTGGCCGAAGGTTTAATCCGGTTGATCCGGTCAGTGAATGGCATTACTACTCCAGAACTCGCAGCCATAATGTCCTCCGTGAATTATTCTTGCTTGGTTCGTGGTTTCCGGGATGGCGCCGGCAGCTTGCGTTTGAGCTCCCGTTCCACCAATTCGGGAACGAGATGGCAGACCGAGCCGCCGAGCGCCGAGATTTCACGCACGAGCCCGGAACTCAAGTACGAGTATGCTCCCGCCGGCATCATGAAGATCGTCTCCACCCTGGCATCGAGCTTGCGATTCATCAGGGCCATCTGCAACTCGTATTCGTAGTCGCTGACGGCGCGGATTCCTCTCAGGACGACTTTAGCTCCGCATCGTATTGCATAGTCAACCAGCAGTCCCTCGAAGGCGTCGACGCGAACGTTGCTCCACTTCTTGGTGGTCTCGCGCAGCATCGACAGTCTCTCCTCGACTGAAAATAGCGGAGTCTTAGCCGAGTTCCGGAGGACGGCCACAATGAGCACGTCGAAAATTTTTGCTCCGCGCTCGATCAGGTCCAGATGACCGTTCGTCGGAGGATCGAAGCTACCCGGGTAGATGGCGACTACTTGCTTTCTCAAAACGCCTCATTCATGGGCGAAGCGGTTAGGTCCTGAAGGAATTCTAATCGCCGGTTCCTATCGCAGGCAACGGAATAACGGCCAGACCCTAAGAGGCTTATGATAGGTGCTTGAACGGCTGCGGCCTAGGCGGATCCGGCAAAGCCATCATAAGCCCGACGGCAATCATCTATCGCGCTAGCCGGAGGGCGGACCGCCTGAGCGGCCGTGCCGGGCAGGCTTGGCGCCAACTATGACCTTCTTCGATAAGCGAACCACGCAAGTCCTGCTGACGTTCCTGCTGTTTGCAGCCCTCCTGGCCTTCGTGTACCTGGCCATCAAGCCGCTGCTTATTTTTCTGTTCGCCATGCTCTTTGCCTACCTGCTGGAACCGGCGATCTCATACGTTCAGCGGTGGATACGCTCGCGCGGAGCGGCCATCGCCGTGGTTTACCTGGCGTGGCTGGCTGCGCTGGCGGTTGCCGGGTTCCTGATCGGGTCGCGGGTCATAGGCGAGGCCCACAAGTTGACGCAGATCATGCCGGATCTCTACCAAAAGATCAGCAGCGGCAACATTGCCTGGCAGCTTGGCGCCCAGAGAGGCTGGAGCCAGGAGACGCAAGCCGAACTTCAGAGATTCCTGGCCGGACACCGCGAACAGGCCATCGCCATCGTCGGGGCCCTGGGCTCCAAACTGGCGCTGCTGGCCTCCAACGCGGGATGGGTCGGACTGGTGCCGATCCTGGCGTTGTTCTTTCTGAAAAGCAAATCGCAACTGAGGAGCATGGTGGCGGGCACGTTCGACGATCTCATTGTCGACCGGCGAAAACGTGAACTGCTGCACGACATCCTTCAGGATCTGGATTCCATGCTTTCGCAGTTCGTGCGCGCGCAATTGCTGATGGTCCTCATTTCCGGGACTGCCTACACCATTCTGCTGGTCTCGCTGCGGGTTCCGTATGCGTTTGCGCTGGGCGCAATCGGCGGCCTGCTGGAGTTCATTCCGCTGGTCGGACCGCTGCTGGCGGCGGTGCTGATCCTGGGCATCAGCTTCAGTCTGTACTATCCGCACCTGCTGGTGCTGGCTGTCCTAATGGGAGCCTGGCGCATGTGCACGGACTACGTGATTTCGCCGCGCGTACTTGGCGGCAAAGTCGAAATCTCGCCGCTGGCCTCGATCTTTGGCGTGCTGGTGGGGGGCGAGCTGGCGGGAGTCATCGGCATCTACCTTGCCACCCCGACGCTGGCCACCATCCGCATCCTGTGGAAGCACTGGCTGGCCTACCGATGTAGCCGCGAGCCGGCGTCCGAGGTGACGCTGGCGCAACGGTAGAGCAATCTGGAGGGCTTGGCAGGCTCGCTGATCTTAAGGTTGCGGACGAAATGCAGGGCGGCCTTGGGTGGCCGCCCTATCAGTGTTAGCAGGCCCTAGTCCACCTACTTTTTTGCCGGAGCGGCGGCAGTCTTGGCGGCCACGGCTTTCTGTTCGGGCGAGGCGGGCGGCGGTTCCGGAACGGCGGGGGCTCGCAGTCCAATCGCTTTGCGCACCTCGGCTTCGATGCGGGCCGTAATGTCCTTATTGTCTTTCAAAAACTGCTTAACGTTTTCGCGTCCCTGCCCTATGCGTTCGGTTTTGTAGCTGAACCAGGCGCCGGACTTTTCGACGATGTTTTGCACGACGGCCAAGTCGAGCAGGTCGCCCTCGCGCGAGATGCCCTCGCCGTACATGATGTCGAACTCGGCCTCGCGGAAGGGCGCGGCGGTCTTGTTCTTAACGATCTTGACCCTGGTGCGCGAGCCGATAACGTTGTCGCTGTCCTTGATGGCGGCGATGCGGCGGATATCGACGCGTACAGAGGAATAGAACTTGAGGGCGCGTCCGCCGGTGGTGGTCTCGGTATTGCCGAACATGAC
>JBEKBO010000059.1:0-27031 GCA_050015355.1 Candidatus Korobacteraceae bacterium
GGTCGCGCTGGTGGCGATCTTCTTCCTGGTGCATTATTTCTTCGCCAGCCTCAGTGCCCACACGACAGCTCTGCTGCCGGTGTTCCTGGCCGCGATGATGACTCTGCCGGGGCTTCCGATGAGGCCGGTGACGATGGTGATCGGCTATACCCTGGGATTGATGGGCGTCATCACGCCGTATGCGACGGGACCGGGGCCGATCTATTACGGGGCCGGCTATATCAAGACCAAGGAGTTCTGGACCCTGGGATTCATTTTCGGCATGTTCTTCCTCGGCGCATTGCTGCTGGTTGAACTGCCGCTGGCACTGAAGTTCATGCGGTAAGAGTGGCGCCTCGCAGCTTCGCCTGAACGCGGGACGAATCCGCGGCGCATCGGAATGTCTGTCCTCAGGCAGGGTTGAATCCCGCCTGAGGATTTCTCGTCTGAGCGGTGAGCCGGGTGGCGCTCGCCATAAACTTCGGGAACCGCTCGCGTCTAACGGATCAAGGGAAGCGACAGGATTGTAATCGCGAGCGTAAGGGCGCTCGTCAGCGATGAGAGCAACAGCACCGACCCGGCCTCCAGACTTTTAGCCTTATAAGCAATTCCGAATAATACGCCGATGAACCCCGCCGGAATCGCCGTCAGCAGCACCGCCTCTCGCACCATCTGCGTGGGGCAGTTCATCAACGATGCAATGATGAACGTGAGCAGAGGGTGAGCCAGATTTTTCAGTGCAACCGCGAAAATAATATTCAAGTCGAACGATAGCGGTTCGCTGGAGAGAATCAATCCGGTAAGAAATAACGCGACGGCTGCCGTCGTCTGTCCCAGCAACCCGAAGGTTCTGACCCACAGAGGGGGGAGCACGAAGCCCGCCATCGAGAGCGCGATACCGGCAGCCGGGAGGATGACAAGCGGTTTGCGGATCGACCGCCAAAGAGCGGCCAGAAACCGCCGTAGCGTATTTCCCGGATGGGACTCACCCCTGTCGGTTTCCAGCAGAACCAGGCCGAGCGGAACCATGGTCAGATTGCCGCAGACAATCGCGACGGCTACGGTCACCGTGCTCTGCTGGCCGAAAAGGTTGGCGAACAGCGGCAACCCGACTGCGACATAATTGGGGAGCGCAAGGCTCAAGGCCAACAATGAACTCTCGCCCAGCGTGCGCTTGAACAGCTTGAGCTGAAGAAACAGGCTGACGCCGAAGATGGCCAGCATGGAAATCGCCAGCAGCAGAAACAGCCTCCAGTCTTCGAGGATCGCCTGCCGGGGAGTCTGCGCGGTGGCGACGAACAAGGCCGCAGGCAAGGCGAAGTCCAAAACCAACACGTTAAGCGCGGCGACATTCCTGTTGTCGATCATTCCGCGCCGCCCGGCGAAGTATCCCAGGCACATCACAAAAAAAACCGGTACGAGAGCATTCGCAACGGTCAATGCCATCAGCTTCTCCCAGAGGGATTTTGCGCGCTTCCCTCGCGAATCATGTTCCGGCAAGTGTACGAGTTCGTGTGCAGGATAATCTGGCCAACCCAACAACCGCAATCATGGAGGTGACTGGATAAAGAGCAGATGCAGTGACTCTTTCGCGCAGCCTGCCATATAATCGCCGTCGGTGCAGTTCGCGGCTCCAGCAGAACGCCCTTGGAAAGGTGACCTATGAAAGCGATACAAGTCAAAGAATGTGGCGCCCCGGAAGTGATGACCTTGGTCGATATTCCGGTGCCTAAGCCCAAAGCCAACGAAGCGCTGGTGAAGATAACGGCGGCGGGGGTGAATTTTGCCGATGTTTACGTGCGCGAGGGCAGATACAAGTCCAAGCTGCCAATGGTGATCGGCCAGGAAGCGGCAGGCGTGGTGACCGAGGTCGGCTCGGACGTTGCGAATCTCAAACCCGGCGATCACGTTGCCTATCGCGGCGTGCAGGGTAGCTACGCCGAATATGCGGCCGTGCCGGCCGATAAGCTGGTGCGCATTCCCAAGGGCTTGAGCGACGAACAAGCCGCGGCTGCGATCCTGCAGGGCATGACCGCACATTACCTGTGCTATAGCACTTATCCGGTAAAGCGCGGCGACACTGTGCTGGTGCACGCTGCCGCCGGCGGAGTCGGCCTGCTGCTGGTGCAGATGTGTCATCACCTGGGCGCGCGCGTGATCGGCACGGTCTCCACCGCGCAGAAGGCGGCTCTGGCGCGCGAAGCCGGCGCCGATGACGTGATTCTATACTCGCAGGTGGATTTCGAGGCCGAGACACGCCGCTTGACCGACAACAAGGGCGTACATGTGATCTACGACGCCGTCGGCGCGGCAACGTTTTTGAAAGGACTGAACGTGCTGCGGCCCCGCGGCCACATGGTCAACTATGGAGCGGCCAGCGGCCCGGTTGCGCCGGTCGATCCTATGGTGTTGATGGAAAAGGGCTCGATATACCTTTCGAGGCCGAGCCTTCAGCACTACGCCGCCGCCCGGACGGAGCTGGAAGAGCGATCGAGCGCAGTCTTCGGCATGATCGCCGCTGGAAAGCTGAAGCTGCGAATCGAGCACCGTTACCCGCTAGAGCAGGCTGTACAGGCGCATCGCGACTTGGAGTCGCGAAAGACCACCGGCAAGCTGTTGTTGCTGACCTAGAGCCGTACCAGAGATATTGTGTCCTTCGCTACGGGTGTCATCGTGAGGAGGTTCGCCGCTTTTGCGAACCGACGTGACGATCTATGCATTTCACCGGGCGTCACTCGAAGGCCGGAAAAGCAAATACATGGGCCCTCACGTCGCGTCGCCGAGTTCCTTCGCTGCGCTCAGGATTTCGCCTGCGGGCTCAGACGCCCGCAAAACGGCTCAACCTCAGGGTGACACGCTGGAATGATCGTTGTTGGGAGACACCAACGCTAACACCCGCGCTGGACTGGATTCGCGGAAGATATACCCGCAAAAGGGGCAGACTTCCCGGCCCGGCGGTGATACTCAGGGGTAAACTGACCGTGGCTCTACCCGGCCGCGACAGCCATGCTTTTAATTTCGAGCGCGATCTTCGGAGGATTTAGCAGCGTGTTGTGAATCAGGCAGTGGTGGACGGAGCGCTCCACTCCCGCCCGATGCTCGTCGCTAAGTTCCGCCGCCAGTTCGACCTCTATGCGGAAATTGTCGAGCCGCGCCGGGCCTTTTTCCTTATCGGCCGTCACTCGCACGCGTATCGCTTCCGCCGGCAGGTTGAATTTCTTCAGGTATTGCGCCGCGTAGTAGCCGGCGCACGTGCCCAGCGAAGCCAATAGCAGCTCCGGCGGCGTCATCGCCTCGTCCAAGCCGCCGTTCTCGGGCGGCTGATCGCAGGCAATTGTGTGTTTCCGCGCCTTGACTTCGAATTTCACCGCGCCAAGATGTTCTACGTTGACCTCTATCATTGTTCTCCCCCTGCTTTAACGCTGTTGCTACCGGCCACCACAAGCTTTTCGTCGAGGTACTGCCTGACCATCGTGCGAGCCCTATGCAGCCGCGATTTCATGGCCGCTAGCGAGATGCCGAGCCTGCGCGCGACTTCTTCGCCGGGCAACTGCTCGACGTCGCGAAGTTGATAGGCCTCGCGACAGGCCGGCGGCAACTGGTCCAGCGCGTCGGCCAGCAACTGTTTCATCTGCCGGAGAGCAACCGCCGATTCCGTATCCTCCGGGCCGGAGAGCTGCCTGCCCTCGTCCTCCAGAACTGAAAGCTGCATCAGCGGCATCAGGGCCTCGCGCTGCTTCAACTGCCAGCAGACACGCTTGCCAATCTGGGCGAGCCAGCCGCGGAAGGCTTTGGGATCGCGCAACTGCTCCAGGTGGCGATAGGCTTTCAGCAGCGCCTCGATCAATACGTCTTCAGCATCTTCCCGGTTGCCACAGACGCGGATCATCTGCCGATAGACGGCGTCCTTGTGCTCGACCGCAAGCTTTTCGAAGTCCACGCTGGCATTGTCGCATCACCAGCACTGGGTCGTACAGTCCGCCAGCAACCGCGGCATACGCCCCGAACCCAGGTTTACGGCGCGCAACAGCCGGGCGAGGAAGCCGGTTTTCTGGCGCGGTTCCAGGGCATTTTCTCGAGCAGTATCCCCATTGCGCAGAAATCCGTAATGCCGGCGAACGTTAGTCCCAAGCCAACGAAGCCGGACAGATACGCCCATCGAGTGTCCACCAGCAGCGCCAGCAGCGACCCGGCGGCGACCAGCAAGCCGGCGATGAGGCGAACCTGCCGCTCCAAGGCCCAACGCGTTCTTACACTGGAGACGAGCGGAAAGCCTGCTTGCTCCCAGGCCGCGGTCCCAGCTTGCAGCACGAGCGCAGGTTTGCCGAGCTGTTGCAGCAGAGTGCAGGCAATCGTAGAGCGCAAGCCGGTCTTGCAAATCAAGACCACAGGCCTATGGCAATCCAGATCGGCGATTCGCGATTCAAGCTGGTCCAGCGGAATGCTGATCGCTCCCGCCAGATGGCCGCTGGCAAACTCTGACGCGGAACGGACATCGACCAACTGCGGCCTTACGCCGGCGCATTTGCTATTCAGTTCGTGCGCTGTAATGATCGCGCCAGATTCAACGGTTGCTTCCACGCTTCTCCTCCTGCACAGCACCTTCCTAATTAAGAAGAGCGGGAAGTCTACGAGAAGGATTCGCGCTCGCCGAATTTTTTTCAGCCTGCCGCCGAACTCACATCGGCCAGCCGCTAGCGCCCGGCTCTGTTCCGGAGCATACCTTCCGCTAATCCGGTCTGCGGCTGCCGTCTGGTTTGTACATGTACAATAAGCTTTGCCCTGCGGACATCGTGCGCCGGCCGGCTGCCACCGCGCCGGTTGGCGACCGCGAGGCCGCGGCGCGGACAATGTGAGCGGCGTGGCGAATGGCTCAGAACTGGAGTCCGGTGGTGGGTGTGCCTGGCGGGTTTTGGCGATAAACCGGGTTTTGCTGTTCCGGCACTGAGTCTCTTTTTTAGTGAACTCATTGGAGTGCGATGGTGTGTAAGACTGGTGGTTTTTGCCGGCGCTGTTCCGTCTCCTTTATCGTTTCCGTGCTGGCCGCCTGTTTGCTGGCAGGCACTGGCAGCGCTCAACAGGGGCTGCCGTCACCGGCAGGGACGGCTTCGGTCACGGTTAGCAGTCCCTTGCAAACATTGAATCCTTCCGACCCGCTCCTCGGGTCCGTGCCGGAGGGCAAACTCGATCCCAACCCGATCCAACTTACCCTGCTTGATGCCCTCGACCGCGGATTGAAACGCAACCTTGGTCTGCTGCTCGCTAACCAGGACACCAGGCTTGCCGAGGGCGCGCGTTGGACTTCGCTTAGCCACTTGTTGCCCAACGTCGCGCTGGCCTTGCAGGGAGCTGAGGAGCAGGTAAGCCTTGTAGCCGAGGGTTTCCCAAAGTATCTCCTTCCTCAGAGGGTTGCGATCCTGGGCCCGTTCAATGTGTTCCAGGTTGGCCCGACGCTGAGCGAGACCTTGAACTTGAAGGATTTCAACACCTGGAAGGCATCGCGGGAGAATATCAAGGCCGCCGGACTCTCCTACCGCAGCACTCGTGACTTGGTGGTACTCGTGGTTGGCGCCGCCTATCTGCAGGCGCAAACCAATGCCGCGCGCGTGGAAAGTGTGCAGGCACAGGTAGAGACCGCGCAGGCTCTCTTTGACCAGGCTCAGGATATGCGGCGCGTGGGGATGGCTCCTGGAATCGATGTGCTGCGGGCACAGGTGGAGTTGGAAGCAGAGCAGCAACGATTGGTGGTGGCGCAGAACGATTACGAAAAACAGTTGCTCACCCTGGCGCGCGTGATTGGACTTCCCCCGGGACAGAAGTTTGTCCTGACGGACAAGATTCCCGCTCCCGCTCCGGTGGAGATGACCCTGGAGCAGGCGCTGCAAAGGGCTTATGACAACCGTGCGGATTATAAGCGCGCGGAATCGCAGGTGCGCTCGGCGGAGCTGCTGAAGCGGGCCTCGCAGGGCGAGAGACTGCCCTCGCTAGGCCTCAATGGAAATTACGCAGTTGCCGGCCAAACTCCGGGCAATTCGCACGGCACGTTTGCGGCAGTGGGAACTTTGGAGGTTCCTGTTTTCCAGGGCGGCAAAGTCCGGGGAGACGTGTTGCAGGCCGACGCACGGCTGCAACAGGCCCGTTCAGAGCTGGAAGATCTCCGCTCTCGCATCGAATACGAAGTGCGCACGGCATTTCTCGACGTGAATGCCGCCAGCAAACAATTAGAAGTTGCGACGAGCGCGCTGGCGCTGGCGCGGCAGCAGGTTGAGCAGTCGCGGGACCGCTTCACTTACGGGGTGACTAACAATGTTGAAGTTATCCAGGCGCAGCAGGCGCAGGCGACGGCCGAGGAAAATTACATAGCAGGGTTGTTCGCGCACAATTTCGCCAAGCTCTCGCTGGCCCGCGCGCTTGGCATCGCCGAAGAAGCGGCAAAGAAGTTCCTTGGAGGAAAGTAGGGTGGCAGAGAAGGTGGCAGAGACGGGAGAGAATCAGCCGGGTTCGGAGGAGCAGTGGCAGGAAAAGCTGCCAGGCAGCAGATCGCGCTCTTATCTGCGCGAGCACTCCGCTCTGAAATGGGCACTCATCATTGGCGGCATTGTGCTGCTGGTGGCTCTGATCGTGGTTTGGCGGTATTACGCGGTTCGTGAGTCGACGGACGATGCCCAGATCGATGGCCATATCACTCCGATCAGCGCCCGCGTGAGCGGCACCGTCATTTCGGTCAACTATCGCGACAATCAGTTTGTCGATGAAGGCGCGGTGCTGGTGCAACTCGACCCCAAGGACTATGAAGTCGCCATCCAGCACGCCGAGGCCGATCTTGCCGATGCCAAGGCTTCGGCGGTCGCGGCCGGGACCAACGTTCCCATCACTCATATCAGCACTTCCAACCAATTGCAGAACGCGCTTGCCGCCCGCAATGCGGCCCAGAAGCAGGTGGAGGCTGCCTTGGCCCGGGGCCGGGAGGCGGAAGCCAACTATGTGAAAGTCGCCAAGGACCTTGAGCGCATGAGCGACCTGGTGCAGCGCGATGAGATCTCGCGCCAGCAATACGATTCGGCGGTTGCCTCCGACCAGTCGGCGAAAGCCACGGTCGATGCCGCGAATGCCTCCGTTGCCGCCGCACAGGCGCAAGTGGCTCAGGCCGAGGCCATGGTCCGCACGGCCGAAACGGCGCCGCAGCAGGTGGCGGTGATCCGCGCACGCGCGGGATCGGCAGAGGCGCTGGTACAGCGCGCCGAGGCCTCGCTGGTGCAGGCGCGGCTCAATTTGCAATACTCCACCGTGCGCGCGCCGGGAGCGGGCATCGTCAGCAAACGCAGCGCGGAGGTCGGACAGGTAGTGCAAGCCGGCCAGCCATTAGCGGCGCTGGTGCTGGTTCGGGATATCTACGTCACTGCCAACTTTAAGGAGACGCAGCTCAAGAACATGCGTCCCGGGCAGGAAGTTACGGTATACGTCGATGCTTACGATCGCGATCTGAAGGGACACGTCGACAGCATCGGCGGCGCTACAGGATCGCGGTTCAGCTTGCTTCCCCCGGAGAACGCCACTGGCAACTACGTGAAGGTGGTGCAGCGGGTTCCGGTGAAGATCGTTTTCGATGCTGGGCAAGATCCTCATCATCTGCTGCGGCCAGGGATGTCGGTTGTACCGACGGTGACTACCAAATAGCAACCGGGCTGGCATGACTGCGAGATCGAACACGGAATCCGGGCCGAACGGCAACGGTGTGCCCGGGGCGCATCCCGAGATCAATCCCTGGATTATCGCGATTGCGGTGATGTTGGGCACTTTCATGGAGGTGCTTGATACCACGGTGGTGAACGTGGCGTTGCCGCACATCGCGGGCAACCTGTCGGCCACGGTTGACGAAACGACATGGGTGCTGACCTCGTACCTGGTCTCGAACGCGATCATTCTGCCGATCGCCGGATGGCTTTCCAATCACTTTGGGCGCAAGCGCATCCTGCTGGCCTCGGTCTTCGGGTTTACGGTGTCGTCGCTGGCCTGCGGTCTGGCGCCTAACCTGGCCACGCTGATCGCATTCCGCATCATCCAGGGAGCAACCGGCGGCGGTCTGCAACCGCTGTCGCAAGCCATCATGCTCGAGGCCTTTCCGCCGCAGGATCGCGGCAAGGCCATGGCCTTCTGGGGGTTTGGGATTGTCGTAGCGCCGATGCTCGGGCCCGTGCTCGGCGGATGGATTACCGATACTTATTCCTGGCGCTGGATCTTCTACATCAACCTGCCGATCGGCATAGCGGCCACCGTCATGGCGAAGCTCTTCGTCTTCGATCCGTCCTACATCCGGCGCGCCTCCAACCGGATCGACTACTGGGGATTCGGTCTGCTGATTTTGGGCATGTCGGGGCTCCAGATCATGCTCGACAAAGGCCAGCAGGAAGACTGGTTCAGCTCAAAGTTCATTATCGTGCTGGCCGTCATGGCGGTTCTGGGCCTGACGGGGTTCATCATTCGCGAATTGATGACCCGCGACCCGGTGGTCAAGCTTAACGTGTTTCGCAACCGGACCTACGCCACCGGCATATTCATGATGACGGTTTTGGGCTTCGTGCTCTACGGCAGCACCGTGTTGATACCCATCTGGTTGCAGACGCTGATGGGCTATCCGGCGCTACAGGCGGGGATGGCCGTGCTGCCTCGCGGCTTGGGTTCATTCCTGTTTATGCCCCTCGTCGGCATTCTGATGAGCAGGGTCGAGCCGCGCAAGCTGCTCTTGGTCGGATACCTGGCGGCGGGAACCGGCCTGTTCCTGCTCGGCAACCTGAGCCTGGACGCCGGTTACTGGGACATTTTCTGGCCGCAGATTCTCCAGGGAGCCGCCATGGGCCTGCTGTTCGTCCCACTGACGACCATCACCAACGATCCCATTCCCAAGGAGGAAATGGGAAACGCGACCAGCATTTTCAATCTGATGCGTAACGTCGGAGGTAGCATCGGGATCGCTTCGGTCACTACCATGGTTGCCCGCGCGGAGCAGCACAACACGAATGTCCTCGGCGCGAACGTTAACATCTGGAATTTCAGCACGCAAAGCATGATCAACTCGGCCAGGGAGATGTTCATGGCCAAAGGGTCCGATTATGTGACGGCCACCAGGCAGGCCTATGGGGTGCTGTTTGGGATGGTGCAAGAGCATGCGGCAATGCTCGCGTTCGTCAAGGCGTTCCGGCTGCTGGGCATCCTGTTCTTCGTGATGATCCCCTTCATCCTGATCATGCGCAAGCCCCGGCATTTGCGGGGAGGCGGAGCGGCAGGCGGCCATTGATTCGCCCGCGGGCAGGCGGCTGTCTTTTGGTCGTGTAACGATTCGCCACGAATCTGGGGTTGAGGGTCACTTTCCGAGGTGATTGTTATCACTGTGTCCTCGGCACAATGGTGTTGAAGTCAGCTTAGTGCCCTGCAAAAAGCAAAGCCGATTCGTCCAGAGAGGACTGTTGTTCGCCGTGGCGGCAATGCCGAGCCTAGTGCTGGCCGCAGTTCCGGAGTCGGTGCGCTGGGCCAAGCCCGATTGGGTGCCGGGCTTTGTCCAGTTTGAGACGGCCATTCTGTTCGGAATCGCCGTTGTCCTGGCGTTGTTGGCGACGGGTGTCTCGATACGCAACCGCGATCTGTCGCGGGTGAATGCCGAATTGCAGCGTGCCAGGGATCTCACGGCGGTTCGCGAGCGCGAGCGCGACCTGGCGCAGCAGGAGCTGATGAGAAGGCTGGAAGAGGAGCGCGAGCTGGCCAAGCAGAAGATGCAGTTCGAGGCACAACTTGCCGAATACGAGAAGTATGCTTCGCTGGCGCAGCTTGCGCTCGGCGCGGCCCACGAGATCAATAACCCGTTGCTGGGCATGCTCTCGCATCTTGAGCTGGAGCTGATGGATGCACGGGACGAAGATAGCCGGACGGAAATCGAACAGTGCATCGAAGGGGCGAAGCGGATTTCATCGGCAGTGCGCGGGCTGCTGAACTACGCGCGGCCGGCTCCGCTCACCATCAGCCGCATCAGCCTGGAGCGGATGGTGACCGAAACCCTGAACTTCCTGCATCATCAGCCGATGTTCCGCAACATCCATGTTGCGACAGAGATCTCGGAAGATCTACCGATGATTAGCGCCGATGCCAACCAGCTCTCGCAAATCCTGATGAACCTGCTGCTGAATGCGGCGCAGGCGATGCCGGAGGGGGGCAGGATTATGATCTCGGCGACGAAAATCAAGTTTGAGGAAAACGTCGAGATCGCCGTTGCCGACACCGGAGCGGGCATTCCGGCCGACATTTTGCCGCACGTCTTCGAGCCGTTCTTCACCACCAAACGCGGCAAGGGCACCGGCTTGGGGCTGAGCATCAGTCAGGCTTACGTGCACAGCCACGGCGGCGACATCCGCCTGGAGAGCTTGCCGGGACGCGGCACGACGGTTCGGCTCACGCTTCCGATTCGCCAGCAGAGCGCATTCATGGAGAGCGAAGAAGTCATCATTTGACGACGAGGGATCACTCCCAACGGCGGCGGTGAGAGCACAGAGAGAAAGGATTCATGGCTTACTCGATCCTGGTCATCGACGATGAAGCACTTACCCTGCGCACCATTGGCCGGGCGCTGCAAGCGGAAGGCTATGAAGTCCGCGTGGCAATGTCGGGCGAAGAAGGTCTGAAGCTCTTCAATGAAGAGGCGACAGAGCTTGCGCTGGTGGATGTCGTGCTGCCCGGCATCGACGGGATCGAGGTGCTGCGGCAAATCAAAAAGCGAAATAGTGCGACGGTAGTGCTGATGATGAGCGCTTACCACATGGTGGATCGCGCCGTGGAGTCGATGAAGCTGGGCGCTTATGACTACCTGATCAAGCCGTTTCACATCGTCGATATGCTGAACACTGTCCGCCGCGCCAGCGAGATGCTCACGCTGCACGTGCGCGTGCGCGATTCGGTGCAGACCGAACAGGGCCGATACGACTTCGGAAAAGTTGTCACCCGGAATCCCGGCTATCGGGAGATGCTGGAGATGGCCCGCAAGGCCGCCGAGAGCGATCGGACTACCGTCTTGATCCAAGGCGAGAGCGGGACGGGAAAAGAAGTGCTGGCCAAGGCGATCCACTACGCCAGCCCGCGCGCCCAGAACCCGCTGGTGGAACTCAACTGCGCCGCCCTGCCCGACACGCTGCTGGAGAGCGAACTGTTCGGCTACGAACAGGGCGCCTTTACCGACGCCCGGCGCCGCAAGGAAGGGTTGCTGGAAAAAGCGAACGGCGGGACGTTGTTTCTCGACGAAATCGGGAACATGTCGTTCGCCGTGCAAGCGAAGTTGCTGCGGGTGCTGGAACAGAGCAGCTTTCTGCGGCTCGGCGGAACAAAACCAATCAACGTCGACGTGCGCATGATTTCCGCGACCAATAAAGTGCTGCGGGAGGCGGTTGCGCGAGGCGAGTTCCGTGAGGATCTGTTCTACCGCCTGAATGTGATGCCGCTCTTCATTCCCGCGCTGCGCGAACGCCGGGAGGATGTCGTCCCGCTGGCGCTGGAGATGATGAAGAAGTACAACACGGAACTCAAGAAGAACTTCGCCGGCTATACGCCGGCGGCCGCCGAGTTGCTGACGCAATACCCGTGGCCGGGCAACATCCGCGAGTTGAAGAATGTCATCGAGCGCACCATGATTCTTGCGCCCGAGGGCGAAATCGACGCCGTTAGCCTGCCGGAAGAAATCCGGGATTATCAGTTCCAAATTACGGCGAATCAACCCATGGCGAACGCCGCGGCTGGCCCCGAGGGCGGGAAATTCGTGACCCTGCGCGAGCTCGAGCAGCGATACATTCACGAGGTACTTGCCGCCACCGGCAACAACAAGGCACAGACGGCGCGCATCCTCGGCATTCACTCCACATCGCTGCTGCGCAAGCTGAAGAAAGAAGACGGCGAGTAGCGGCCACAGAGAGCCTTCATCAGCCATGCCTCTTACGTGACGCCCGTCACGCGAGTTCACCTTTCTAACGCCTGTCGCGAGCGCAAATAGCCGCATTACGGCGCGCATGTTAGCGAACTTTGCAGTGCTGCAAAACGCAGTGGTTATTAGCAAAATGCAGTGGTTTGGTTTTTGGGAAGTGCATCTGCCCGAAGTAAGTCCCGTCTTTTCAGCGACCAAAAGATCTACTCACATTTGCACTGCAATTGCACATGCATAGGGTAACGGCTGACCGCTTTACCGCAGGAGTTGAGGCGATGAGGGAGCGGGCCGGGAGGCAATTATGTCAATCCTATTCGTACTTTTAACGTTTTTACTGGTGATTTCGATTACTTACTTTAAGCGGCGCCCGGAGCCGCGGCCGGCTGCACAGCCGCGTCCTGACCTATGGGCCCGCACGGCGGCTCCGAAGCTGAATTCGGAGCTGGGTTTTGAGATTCCGAAAGGCTACTGCTTCCATCCCGGCCACACCTGGGTGCTCGATGAAGGCCGGCAGAATGCCCGTGTCGGCATCGATGCATTTACCGGCAAGGTGCTGGGCAAGATCGACGGCATTGAAGTCGCCGGGTTGAATCGGTGGGTTCGCCAGGGGCAGAAGGTAATGACGATCAAGCGCGATGATCTGGTCTTCGATATGTTGTCGCCTATCGAGGGTGTCATCGCCTCGGTGAATCATGAGGTGATCAAGGACCCGAGCCTGGCCGTCAAGGACCCATACCAGAATGGATGGATCTGCGTGGTGAAGTCTCCCGAGGTTGCCACCAATCTGAAGAACCTGGTGCAGGGTCCGCTGGTGGCGCCCTGGATGCAGAACAGCATTTCGCGCCTTACCTCGATGGCGACGCAGATGGCGCCGGCCTTGGCGCAAGACGGCGGCTTGCCGGTCGCGGGGATGATGTCGCAGTTGGATTCCGGTTCCCAGCGCAAGATTGTTCACGAGTTCTTTCTAACGTAGCGCGGTGATGAACACAGGGAGGAGGATTTATGGGAAACACCAAGGCAATACTCGTTGATATCAAGCGCTGCGTCGGATGCCAAGCCTGCGAACAGGCTTGCCAGGAGATTCATCACTTCCCCAAGGAGCACCCGGCACACCTGTCGGACGTGGCCTTCACTTTCGTTGAGCAGAAGAACGAAAAGTTTGTCCGCCGCATGTGCCTGCATTGCGAAGAACCGGCGTGCGCGTCCGCGTGCCTGGTGGGCGCATTGAAGAAGAGCGCACTCGGACCGGTAACGTACGACAACAAGAAATGCATGGGCTGCCGGTACTGCATGATTGCCTGTCCGCAGGGAGTCCCGAAGTATCAATGGTCGAAGCTGGCGCCCTATGTGCAGAAGTGCGACATGTGCTTTGCCCGCATCAGCACCGGCGGCAAGCCGGCGTGCGTGGAAGCGTGTCCGGTTGAGGCGAGCGTGTTCGGCACTCGCGAAGCCTTGCTGAACGAGGCCTGGAGCCGGATTCGCAACGATTCCGGTTACGTGCCGCGGATCTACGGATCGGAGGAGTTCGGCGGGACGTCGGTACTTTACCTGACGGATGTGCCGTTCGAAGACCTCGGCTTTGTGAAGCCGGCCATTGGAAACCAGCCATTGCCGACGCTTTCGGCCGCGGCACTGAGCGAGAGTCCGATGGTGGTGCTGGTGGGCGGGTCGATGCTCTCCGCACTGTACTGGATTACGCAACGCCGCAAACTGGTGGCGCTGGCAGAAGCCGAGGAAGAGAAACACGACTCGGGGAAAGGAAAGCAGTAGTCATGTCAGGTAATGTTCCCAAGTTAACGTTCTGGCGCACAGTGGCGGCCATCATCTTCATCGTAGGCATTTATGCCGCCTATTTGCGCTTCTTCCGGGGCTGGCAGGCGACCACCAATCTGACCGACGCGCAGCCCTGGGGACTGTGGGTGGGCTTCGGCACACTCTGCGGGGTCGGACTTTCCGCCGGCGGGTTCGCAATCGCCGCGGCCGTTTATCTGCTCGGGATGGAGCGCTATCGTCCCGTACTGAAGGCTTCGGTGCTGCTCTCGTTCCTCGGTTATTCGACGGTATGCATCGGCATGCTCTATGAACTCGGCCTGCCCTGGCGCATCTGGCATCCGATGGTGTACTGGAATCCGCACTCGGTGCTGTTCGACGTTTCGCTCTGCGTGATGTGCTATACCAGCGTGCTGACGCTGGAGTTCTCGCCGTCGCTGATCGAGAAACTGCCGTTCCCGCGGCTCCGCGAGTTCTACCTGCACTGGCATCACCGGCTTACGATCGCGCTGGTCATGGCCGGCACATTGCTCTCCTCGATGCACCAGTCCTATCTGGGCGCGTTGTTCCTGATCGCCAAGGGCAAGGTCTATCCGCTGTGGTACAGCCCTTACCTGACGACGATGTTTTATCTGTCGGCAATTCCCGCCGGGATTGCGATGCTGATCATCGCGCTCTATCTTTGCGTGCGATCGTTGAATGCGAAGATCGAGTTCGCCATCCTGGAGGACTTCAGCCGGGTGATGGCACTCCTGCTGGGCGTGTACGGGGTATTCCGCGCGCTCGACCTGGTGCGCAACGGAACGTTGCCGTACCTGTTCGTACGGCGCGCGGAGACGCTCTATTTCTGGGCCGAGATCATACTGCTGGTCGTGTTGCCGCTGGCCCTGCTGAGCCAGTCGAAAGTGCGCAACAATCCGCAGTTCCTGTACTGGACCTGCGCGATCGTAGTCATGGGCTTCATGGCCAACCGCCTGAACGTTTCCATTACGGCGGTAGACGCTATGACCGGCGCGAATTACGTGCCGAAGTGGCCCGAGTTCGCCTTGACCATTGCCGTGTTGACCGCGGGCGTATGCGCGTTCCGTTGGGCGATCATTTATCTCGATATCGTGCCTAAGCGCGAGCTGCTGCCCAAGATCAAGTGGGTGACGGCTCCGGCCGAGGCATAGCCTCAACCGCTGACTCGCAACCGATAGACTGGTTCGAGAGGTCCCCGGCAAGTGCGAAAGACGCTTGCCGGGGACTTCGCGCCCAGTATTGCAAAGCGCTTGCCGGCCAGCCCCGCGTGAGCTTCCCAGCCTTCGAGGGAGGATGCGATGAATCAGGAAACTCTTCTGCCACAGATCGATCAGGATGCGGAGCGGGGGGTCGATCCTCACTTATTGCACATGGTGGAGCTTGAACGTATCGCACGGGCGATCGACGTGGAAGACGTGATCCTGGAGCAAATGCGGCACGCGGAGTTGGAACTCACGATCCACCTGCCAGCTTCGCAGTCCGACGGGACGGCAGCTAATATCAGCACGCTGCAATGCCTGTACTCGCATTCCTCCGGGTGCATCACGGAGCTTACCATCGGACCGGACGTATTTCTCAACCAGGTACGCGCCGCGGCTTACGCCAACGACTTGAGCTGTGCCCTGCTGGGACTGGCGCTACGCGGCGGCGCGGCAGGAATCATCTGCGATCTTTCGCAATACTCCGAACGCGAGATGCGCCGATTGTTTCGCGGCTATTGCCAGCGGCTGCGAGCAACGCTGCCGAGTTTCTTCGGTTTTTCGCGGGTGTACGGCGGCAACCGGGCGATTCATGACTGGCTCGGCCATGACCTGGAAGGCGTGGGAAACGGTTTCGGGGCAGTTCGCCAGGCAGAGTCGCAGTGGACGCTGCTGGCGCGCTGGATCACCGAATTGATCGCCGCGGCGGAACAGCCGGGGCTACGGACTTACGCGATTCAAGGTTGCACCGGTCTTGGGCTGGCGATTGCGCGGGCGGTTTCAGGTGGCGGGGCAGCGGCGTTGTCCGGCAACAGCGGCGCCAAGGTAATCATGATGTCGGACGCCAGTGGCGCGATCCTGAACGACGCCGGAGTGGATGTCGCACGACTGGAAAGCCACATCCAGCGCGAACAGATGTTGTTCGGATACTCAGGGGCTGAACACGCCTATAGCGCGGATCTGTCGAAATGCGCATGCGACGTGCTCATCATGCAAGCGCCCATGCAGATCACGGCGGCCAATTCCGGACAGGTGCAGGCAAAGCTGATCGTGGAGTGCGGTGCCGATTCCGTTTCGCAGGCAGCGAAAGCGGAGTTGGCCGCCAGAGGCATTGCCGTGATTCCCGAGGTGCTGGTTCGCAGCGGATTAGTGCTGCTGTCGGCTGCCGACTCCGCCCCGCTGCCGCTTGCCGAGTCGCGCATTCGCGCCTTGCTGCGGCGAACCGCCAAAAAGTTGATGCCGGAAATCTATCGCTCGGCCGAGATCTGGAAGACCGACCTGTCGCGCGCCGTGCTTTCACTTGCCATTGAACGTCGAGCGAACCAGATCAGGTGTGCGGCGATGTAATCCGCCGGCCGCGCCGCTTCCCGTTTCGAATCGCTTTCCTGAAATGCAGTTCAATTTTGAAACTAAGCTAACGCGGCACTCGTCCGAGGTGTTTGCGTGATCCATTGCCGGGTTCGGCAAGTCAACCACTTTGGGCTAATCTAAGGCTCCTGGTACGAAAGGATTAAGGTTGCGAGCTCGGGAACTACTGATTCCTGCCGATTGTGAGCGGCGTATCGCGTTGCTTATGCTTACGCTGCCGCAAGTTCCGGTTGGAGCCGCTTCCTTGCCGGATGCGCTTCGGGGGATCAGTGCGCCTAAGGCTACACGAGAAAGAACGCCGGTTTTGGAAGCGGGTCGCAAGCTCAGCCCGTCACTGCTGGCTTCATCTAGCCGGAATTCTGGGCCTGAGCATCCTTTCCACTCCGATTGCGCTGCTCATGCCGCTGCCCCTGAAGATTGCTGTCGATTCCGTGCTGGGACATCAGCCTCTGCCGCGCTGGCTTGCCCTGCTGGTTCCGTCCGTGCTTTCGCACACCGCCTGCCTGCTTTTGGCCGCGGGTCTATTGGTCTTCATCGCACTGCTCAGCAGCTTGCAGTTATTAGCAAGCTGGCTGCTGCAAACCTACACGGGCGAGAGACTGGTACACGAGTTGCGGGGCCAACTGCTATGGCATGTGCAAAGGTTGAGCCTGGCGTTCCACGACCGGCGCGGCGCCAACGATACCGCTTACCGGATCCAATATGACGCGGCTGCAATCCAGAACATTCTGATCCATGGGCTGCTCCCCATTGTGAGCTCCGCGGTTGGCTTCGTTGCCATGCTCTATGTCACCGCGCAAATCAATTGGCGGCTGGCGATCGTGGCTTTGATACTGTCTCCGGTGCTTTGGCTGTTGGCCCACAACTCAGGCCGCAAGGTCGGCAGCCGCTACGATGAGGTGCGCGAACTCGACAGTTCGGCGATGCTGGTTCTGCACGAGACGCTCGCCGCCGTTCGGGTGGTGAAGGCGTTTGGCCGAGAGACGCACGAAGACGAGCTCTTCCGCCGCAAGTCGCGCCAGCGCATGAGGCAACAAATCCGCTTGGCATCCATTCAGGCCAGTTTCCATGTGCTCATTGGCTTCGCGATCGCCGTGGGGACAGCCGCCGCCCTTGTGATCGGCGTTGCGCAAGTTCAGGCGCACGCAATCACGGTGGGCGAACTGTTGCTTGTCATGGCCTATATCGCCCAGCTTCACGAACCCCTGCGCAACATCAGCAGCAAGATCCCCGAACTGCAAGCCTCTGTTTCCAGTGTCCGGCGCGCTTTTTCGCTGCTGGATGAAATTCCGGAGCTGAGTGAAAGTCCGGCGACCCTTCCACTGAAAAGAGTCGCGGGACATTTTGTTTTTTCGGATGTCTCGTTCCAGTACACGAACGGACACCGTGTGCTGAACCATGTTTCATTCGAGGTGCAACCGGGCACGCGGGTTGGTATCGCCGGTCCGAGCGGATCGGGCAAAACAACACTGATCAACATGCTGACCCGGTTCTACGACCCGGTGGAGGGCTGCATTTCGCTCGACGGAGTTGACCTGCGAAATTACAGCCTCGCCGATCTCCGCCAGCAGTATTCCATCGTGCCGCAGGAGCCGATGCTGTTCTCCACGACTGTTGCCGCAAACATAGCTTACGCGCGGCCGGAGGCGAGTCGCACCGAAGTAGTGGAGGCAGCCAAAATGGCGGGTGCTCATGAATTCATCATGCGGTTGCCGAAAGGGTATGACACTCCGCTTGGCGAAGGCGGATTTGTCCTGTCCGGGGGAGAGCGCCAGCGCCTGGCGATTGCGCGGGCGTTTCTGAAGGATGCGCCGGTATTGATTCTGGACGAACCGACCAGTGCCGTGGATGTGCATGCCGAACAGCTCATCATCGACGCGATGGAGAAGCTCATGCGCGGTCGAACGACTTTCATGATCGCGCATCGCTTGAGCACGCTGGAAAGAAGCGATCAGGTACTGGTTCTCAGGGACGGTCGTCTCAAGTTCGTCGTCAACGGTCAGCAACAGGCGCGGGAAGAGTTGCTGACCAATTCCGAGCCGCCCGCCGGTTCCCACTGCGGCCCGGTGCTGGTTTGCTAGAGTAATTGACCAGGTCCTTTCGTCAACGCGGCTTTGTTCGGCGCCGGTTGCCGGCCCGCAAGCTCGTTTCCAGGTGAACGCAATGAACTCGATGCGCTTGCTTCTGATTAGCGCCTCCGCGGTGCATGGCAGCGGTTACCTCGATCACGCTGAGGCTGAAATCCGAAGTTTCCTCGGTGCTGTCCGCCGCCTGCTGTTTGTGCCGTTTGCACTCTATGATCGCAATGCTTACGCGAACAAGGCGCGTCAGCGGTTTGCGCAAATGGGCTATGAAGTCACGTCGCTTCACGAAGTGAACGACATGAGGAAGGCGATCCGCACTGCCGAGGCGGTTTTCGTAGGCGGCGGCAACACCTTTCGATTGCTGAAATCCCTCTACGATTTCAAGCTGCTCGAGGTTATCGGCGAACGGGTGCGCGGCGGGATGCCATACATCGGATCGAGCGCGGGGTCGAATATTGCCTGCCCAACCATTCGCACGACGAACGATATGCCCATCGTCGAGCCTCCGAGCCTTGCCGCCTTAAACCTGTTTCATTACCAGATCAATCCCCATTACCTGGCGCCCGATCCAAGCTCAACCCACATGGGCGAGACTCGCGAAGAGCGCTTGCTGCAATACCTGGAAGAAAACGAAATCCCGGTTGTGGGCCTTCCAGAGGGAGCGATGATTCGTTGCGAGAACGGCGAGGCGATCCTGAAGGGCACGCGCGGAGCACGGATCTTCAAGCGCGGCATTCCACCATTTGAACTCGATCCCGGTGCAAACCTGCGCGTTGGATGAGTTCGCTGAAGTCCGGGTTGGCGCAATGACTGCATCCAGCATGATGCCGCGCCGGCCAAACCCCTATTGTGTGTGAGGGAGGCTGGTGATAACGTCTGGCTAAACGGCTCTGCCGGCGACGCCGCGCATCCGTCGGAAACTCGATGCTCGTTCCCTATAGGATTCAACTGGAGCAGACGGTCGAGGCGGCTCTCAACGGCGCGACTGTGGTAACCGCGAACACGCGAGCCTCCCGCAACCTGCTGCGCGCCTGCGACCAGCGGCGCAAGGCAGGCGCGGCAGCATGGCGCACGCCTTCAGTGTTACCGCTGGCGGCTTGGGCAACCGAGCTTTGGCAATCGGCGCAGGTGAGCGGGGCGCTCGATCAAACGCTGCTCGGGCCGCTGCAACAGCAGGCGCTCTGGACCCGGATTGTTGGCGAATCTCCATCCTCGACCGTCGTTCTGAATGGCCGCGAGCTAGCCCGGCTTGCATCGCAGGCGTGGGAAGCGATGCACGCGTATTCGGTTCCATTCCGCTCGCCGGAATTCCGCGACACGGTCGAATCAAGCTCCTTTCTGGCCTGGGCTAATGCTTATCGCGATGTCACTGCCGGCAGCAAGTGGCTCGATGCCGCACGGCAGCTCGACGTCCTGGAGCCGCTGCTTCCGGCACTGAAGAGTTTGCTGCCGAAGAGCATGATATTTGCCGGCTTTGACCGGCTCACACCGCAACAACGGAAACTGATCGCCGCGCTCTCGCTGCAAGGCATAACCGTAAGAATCCTAAGCGCGGAGCCTGGCTTGGATGCCGGGGATACGATACGAAGCGTTAAGCTGGCCGACCGCTCAACCGAGTTGACGATGGCCGCGGGCTGGGCGCGTGCTCAACTGGAATCCAATCCGTCGGCAAATCTCGGCGTTGTGATTGCGGAACTCTCGCAAATCAAGGACAGGGCCGAGCAGACTTTCTCAGCCATTCTTCATCCGGAACAATACTTCGCGGTTCGCGATGTTCCTCAACGTGCCTTCGATATTTCGCTTGGCCGCGCGCTTTCCGAGTACCCAATCGTCCGTGGCGCCATGATCTTCCTGCGTTTGCTCTCGGTGTCCGTGCCGCTTGCGGACTTTTCTGCCTGGCTTCGGTCGCCTTATTTCGGTGCAGTTGGCGAAGCGGGCGGCAAGCGCGCGCAACTCGATTGGTTTTTGTCGCAGGTGCTCCCGCCTTTCGTAACACTCGAGTCTGTGCTCGCAGCCACGGCGAAGGCGGTCGCCAAGGGATACGCGGTTGGCGACCTCGGCAGACAACTGCAAGCTGCGCGGCAGTTCGTCATGCGCGCGCAAGCGCTGCCCCCAAACCGCTGGATTAGCGAGATCTCCTCCCTGCTTGCGGCTGCGCGCTGGCCCGCTGAAGTTGATGGGCTTCGCTTGACCACCGAGGAATATCAAGCTCGCGAAGCGTGGGAAGACCTGCTCGCCGAAATTGGCAGCCTCGATCTGGTACGGCCGCGTATGGAATTCGGCGAAGTTGTCGAGTGCATTGTCGAGGCGGCCTCCACCCGGATTTTCAAACCGCAGAATCAGAGCGCTCCGGTGCAGGTGATGGGCGAATTGGAAGCTGCGGGCTCTTGCTTCGATGCGCTTTGGATCGCGGGCTGGAGCGACGATGCATGGCCGCAACGGGGAGCGCCAAACCCGTTGCTTCCGATCGCGCTGCAGCGTGAGTACAACTTGCCCCATAGTTCCGCCGAGAACGAGCTCGATTTTGCACGCGGCGTGTCCGATCGCTTGCTGCAAAGTGCCGCGCAAGTCACGGTCAGTTGGCCGGCAGGGGAAGAAGATCGTCAACTCCGCCCCTCGCCACTAGCTGCCTTGCTGCCGGCTATCGGCAGCGACGATCTGGGCGTGCCATCGCCCAAGAGCTTGGCGGAGCTATTCCCTTCCGTGGCGCTGGAGTCAGTGCAGGACTATCGGGCTCCGGCGGTTGTCGGCGGCGAAATGCGATCGCATGGGACTCGCATTCTGGAGCAGCAATCAAACTGTCCGTTCCGCGCCTTCGTAGAGCTGCGCCTCTCCGCCGCCCAAGCTAAGCGAGTGGAACCGGGTTTGACGCCGGCCAACCGTGGACAGCTTGTTGAAACCGCCCTGCAGTGCGCATGGGATGAGCTTCGCGACAAATCCACTCTCGAAACATGTGGCGACCAGCGTTTGCAGGAAATCGTCAGCGCTGCCGTGGAGCGCGCTTTCAGCTCGCTGGATTTGAAGCCGAGCGATACTTGGGAAACCCGATACCTCGAATTGGAGCGGCAGCGGTTGACAGCGCTGGTCCACGAGTGGCTCAAGTTCGAGCGCGGCCGTGAAGACTTTAGCAAGGTTGTGCATCAGCAGGATATTGAATTTCAGCTAGCCGGCCTGGATTTGCGCGGCCGCATCGACCGCCTTGATCGTCTTCAGGACGGCTCGCTGGTGATCATCGACTACAAAACCGGCAGCCAGTCCTACCACGTCGGGGATTGGAACACACCTCGTCCCGTGCGTCCGCAACTTCCACTCTATGCGACGGCTTTGCTGCGCGCTCCCGGCACGAATCTCTCCGGTGTCGCATTTGCTTTCGTCAATCGTGGCGAGTGCCGCATGACGGGCGCCGGCGTCCGGCCCGAAATTTTCGGAGCCAAGAGATTGCGCGGCCCAGCGTTGCAGGAATACCTGGAGAAATGGGGCCCGGAGCTGGAATCGCTCGCCGAAGCATTTCTGCGCGGCGATGCGCGCATAGATCCAAAGCATGCGCCGGGTTCCGCTTCCCGATCGACTTGCGATGAGACCTACTGCCACTTGCGCGCGGTCTGCCGCATGGCGGAAATCGATTTCCCGCGGGAGCAGGCGGAGGAGCAGCCCGATGAACTCGACTAGCGCGGAGATCGTTCGCGAGCCCGCCGACGCCGCGGTGCGCAAAGCCGTAATCGATTGCCGCCGCTCCTTTATCGTGCAGGCGCCCGCCGGTTCCGGGAAAACCGAGCTACTCATCCAGCGCTTCCTCAACCTGCTGGCCTACGCGGAAATAGCAGAACCCGAAGCGATCCTTGCCATCACCTTTACGCGCAAGGCGGCGAGCGAGATGCGCAACCGCATCCTCGGCGCCCTCGAGCAGGCGGCGGCATCCGGCAGCAGCGGTGGAGACCCGGCGTATCTTGGGGACCCCGGCCTGACGCAACAATTGGCTTCCGCCGTTCTCCGGCGTGACCGTCAACTCCGATGGGCTATTCTGGAAAACCCGGGACGGCTGCAAGTGCGCACAGTCGATTCCTTCTGCGAGTCGGTAAGCCGTCAAATGCCGATTCTGGCGCGTTTTTCAGCCGGTGCGAACGTCAGCGAAGATTGCGATGCGCTCTACCAGCAGGCTGCCCGGCGGACGCTGCGGCTGCTGGCGCATCCCACGGCCAGCATTGCATCGGCGGTGGAAACCTTGCAGCGCCATCTCGACAATAATCTGCAACGCGCGGAATTGCTGCTGATAGAAATGCTGAAGCGGCGCGACCAGTGGCTTCCCTTGTTGGGCCGTTGCGATCAATTCGACGCTGCTGAACTGACTCGTTTTCGCGAAGAGCTGGAAGCCTCTCTTCGTCATGCTGTTTGTACCGAACTGGCGGAGATTCGCAACCGTGTTCAGACCGCACTCGGCGCTCGCCCTGAAGAGTTCGTCAGCCTGGCTCGCTATGCCGCGCGGAATCTTCAAACTTCCGCTCCGGAGAGCCGGGTTGCACTGCTGTGCTCCATCGAGGACTTGCCCGGGGAAGATCCGGCGGAAGTGAAGCTCTGGCTCGGACTTCGCGATTTCTTCCTGAATAAAAGCGGAAAGCTCTGGAGCCGGCTGACGGTGAAGAATGGTTTTCCGCCGCTTCCGGAGTGCAGACCACACAAGGAGCGTTGCGAGGAGTTGTTCTCTTGGCTCAGCGGCAATGCTGAAGCGGAAGGACTGGCGGCGGCGCTTGGCCGGATCGAGTTCTTGCCGCCGGTTACTTACACCGGCGAACAGTGGGAGTGCGTGCGCTCTCTCCTCGTTGTCTTGCCGCTGGCGGCCGCCGGGTTGAAGGTCGTTTTTGCCGAGCTAGGGACTTGCGATTTCATTGAAGTTTCACAGGCCGCGCTTGCAGCTCTGGACCCGGCTGAACCCTCGCAGCTTGCGCTTTCTCTAGGCTGCCGGATACAGCACGTGCTGGTTGATGAATTCCAGGACACATCGGTAGCGCAGGTGGAGCTGTTGAAGCGGCTCACGGCGGAGTGGGCAATCGGCGACGACAACACTTTGTTCCTCGTGGGCGATCCCATGCAGTCGATCTACGGCTTCCGCAAGGCCGAGGTCAGCCTTTTCGAGGATGCGCGCCGCGGCCGTGCCGGCCTGCCATCGCTTGTGCCGCAGGAACTGCTAGTGAACTTTCGCTCCACGGAGCCCCTGGTTGCCTGGTACAACCGGGTATTCGGCGAAGTGCTGCGCGAACCAAACCGGGCGACTGGCGCGGTCAAGTACAATCCGGCCGAACCCGCGCAATTCGACCGTGCGTACCCGTCCGAGTTGGACGGAGTGCACCTGCACGGGGCCGATGATGGCGAATCGGAAGGCGCGTGTGTCGCCGATATTGTCAAGCGTGTGCGCCAACAGCGTCCCGCAGACCGCATTGCAATCCTGGTTCGTGCCAGGACCCACTTGCCGGAAATTGTTCGCGCCTTGCAGGCCGCGGAGATTCGATTTCGCGCGGTCGACATTGAACCGCTCGGCCAAAGCCAGGTCGTTCGTGACCTGCATGCTTTGACGCTCGCGATTGCCCAGCCTGCCGATCGCATCGCGTGGCTTGCGCTGTTGCGCTCGCCTGTTTGCGGACTCGCCTTGCCCGACCTTCTCGAACTCTGCCGCGGTGATGACCGCGCTACCATTCCGCAGCTGCTCTCATCGCGGTCCTCGCGCCTTTCGGAAAATTCGCGCCAGCGTTGTGAGCGATTATTCGCCGTGCTTGCTGAGGCAATCGCTCTGCGCGGCCGGAGAGGTTTGCGCGAGATTGTCGAACGCACGTGGATCGTTCTCGGCGGACCTGCCAGCTCCGTAAAGATTGATCAGGACCTTCGTGACGCCATGGCTTACCTCGATCTGCTGCAGCAATCGGAAGCCGGCGGTGAACTCGCGGATGCGGACGCGTTCCAGAAGAACCTGCAACAGCTCTTCGCCCCAACGGAAACCGAGATTCCCGGAGCCGTCGAGATCATGACCATCCATGGCGCCAAAGGCTTGCAGTGGGATACCGTAATCCTTCCGGCGCTGGGGCGCACCACTCGACACGAAGATGAACAACTGCTCTACTGGCGCGAGTCCGTGAGCGAGGGGCAGGCTCATCTACTGCTCGCTCCGATCGACTCGGCCGCCAATGCCAGCCTGGACGCCGGCGTGGAGAAATATCTTAAGCGAATTTCATCCGATCGCGGCAGGGAGGAACTGAAACGCCTGCTCTATGTCGCCTGCACTCGCGCACGCTCTGCCCTGCACTTGGTGGCGGAGCTGCCTGAAGAAGACAAAGATCCCCACCGAGGTTCCATGCTCTCACTGCTCTGGCCGGTACGCGGGCTGCGCTCGGAGTTCGAGCATTTCCACGGTTCCATCGGAGACGTCACTCAGCCTCGCATTCCTCCCAGCGTGCTTCGCCGGCTGCCGCTCGAATGGCGACAGCCTGCTCCGCCGCCGGCCTTGCATTGGCAGAGCAGAGACGAGCTTGCCGGCAAGTTAGAGCCGCAGGCCCATACCTTCGATTGGGCAAGCCAGCGCCTTCGCAAAGTTGGGACCGCGGCTCACAGGCTTCTGCAGCAGATTAGTCGCGAAGGCATCGAGAGCTGGGATGCGGGGCGCCTTAGCCGGCACGCCGGTGCGATCCGAAATCTATTGATCGAGCTCGGCGTGGCCGCGGACGAAGTGGATGAGGCCGTCGACCTGGTGCGGCGCGCGCTGGAAAACGCGCTCTCAGATCCGCAAGGACGCTGGATTCTCGGCGCGCATCGCGACGCGGCATGCGAATTGGAGTTGTCGGCGCTGATCGATAACTCGGTAGTTCGGGTAAAGCTCGACCGCACTTTCATTGACGAGCAGGGCACGCGCTGGATTGTCGATTACAAGACCAGCGAAATCGGAAGTGGGAATACCGCGGCGTTCATCGATGCACAGGTTGAAAAGTTTCGTCCCGACCTGTACCGGTACCGGACCGTCATGGCTTGCCTTGAGCCGAACCCAATCAGGATGGCACTTTACTTTCCGTTGCTTGGTCAATGGCGCGAAGTTTCTTGATCGCCCGCAGAGTTTCTAACCTGAAGTTGAAATTCGAAACCTTGTGCCTGCTATGTCGAAATTTCATTCAGAGTAGAAGAAATTGCACATCTCCGGCTTTCTTCGGTGAGCCACCCGCAACGCAGTTCCCTGTAACTGCGGTTGATACTAGTATTAAGCCGCCGTGCTAGGTATTTTGCTTTAGAGGCATCTGTGTGGAAGGCGACATGCTTCGCATGTATCTATGATTCTCGCGACGGCCTCACAAATACTTGGTTCCAAAACAAGGTTGGAAGCCGGTGACCCCCGCATCGAGATGAGCCGGTTGCTTTACGCACGGATATCCGGCGGCTTTGGGTTGGTCTTAAATATCGGCGAAGGCGGCATGGCAATCCAAACGGTGCTTCCCTTAAAAGTGGGACAAAGACTCAAGTTCAATTTGCCGTTGCCTAAAGCCGGAGCTGAACTGACGGGAACAGCCGAGGTGGTGTGGTGCGACTGCTCTGGTCGCGCGGGGCTGCACTTCACCGAGGTCTCCGAGGGAGAACAGCTCCAATTGAGGAACTGGCTGGGGCATGACCAGGATTTCCCTCGCGTTCTTTGCAAAGAGGCGTTGCAAAATCTCGGCAGCAGCCGATCGTCGGCGTTACTCAATGCAGAGGTGAACTGCCTTCAGTTTCTCGCCGATCGCGAAGCAACAACTGCTCGATGAGCTTCTTCATGGCAGGTATATCTTATGGGAACGGAAATCGTCTTGCCGGGGTGGGGCTATCCAAGTTCACGACGCTGGGCGCGCTATAAGGTTGAGGTGCCCGTCGTGATAACTTTCCGAAGACATGGGAAGCTTACTGTCGTTGAAGGTCGCGGCTCAGCACTGAGCTGCGGTGGGATGACGATATTTCTCCCGACTGACCTGCATATCGGCGACCCTGTTGCCGTGGAGTTCACGCCGCCCTATTCCAGACAGCCGGTAATGATGAAGGGCATCGTCCGCAACTGTCATATCTATTCCTATGGTGTCGAGTTCATCTGCGATAAGGATGCCGCTTAGACCGGATTCGCGGAAGGTACGCCCCGCGTAGAAGCCGGGCGTACAGCCCGGCGGTGATATAGGGGTATACCGACTATGGAATTGCTCTAGTTGTTATCGGGCGGGGCGGCAGACGAGGCTTTGGAGTGGCCAGAGGCTTGTGAGATGGCGACCGCTGCCAGCGCCGAGCCTGTCCCCATGGCCGCGAACCCCAGAAGCCATGCGTGTCCGCTGCCGAATCCCCCGCCCCGGTCGAGCACACTGCCTACCAACAACGGTCCTATCGCGCCCCCCAGGAAACCGACCAATGAATAGATTGCCAGCGTAGCGCCCTGCTCATCTGCTCGTGACGCCGAGACTATGCCGGCTGTCAGCGCGCCGGAGTCAGCGGCGATGGCGATGTTATACGCAAACAGCGCGACTAGAGCCAGCCCGAACGACACCCCCTAATCCGTCGATAAGCTAACGAACAGGCGGGGGCAAGGGTGGTTTTGGAAACTCAGTTGATTCTAGCCGACCAATGCGGCCCCAGCGGAGGTGGTAAACCTCGACTGAAGCCACGTC
>JBEKBO010000060.1:0-26537 GCA_050015355.1 Candidatus Korobacteraceae bacterium
CCAAACCCCAGCAGCCGCCGACGGCAGCCTGGATAAATCCGCCTGTTTTGACGACGGCGAGTCAGGAAAATGCTCACTAATTAACGCCGCCGGGTGTCTCAAAATCGTTGACAAGTTCCGTGCGGCCAACTCCCAGGGGGGAATTGTAGAACCAGCGCACACGCCGCTTGGGAGCCGATCGTCGGATGAAGACGTCGTTCGTTGCTGACGCGCTCGGGACATTTCCGGGCGGACCTGGACCCCAGTGCTATCGCATAGCTGCCTTTACGAAACTTTGTTGAAAGCTCCCGCATGGAATGGCTCGCAGATAATTGTTGGCTACAATCGGTTGGCGATTCCATACCCAGCTCCGGTTGTCCTGCCATGCTTGGTCTCGTTCGCTAGCCACCAGGACGTTGATCGAAAGCCGATCACACATCTGATCAATGTTCACATTCGCGTTGGCTTCTTGGACACCGAACGCATTCGCCAAAGGCGCAACCACTTGGCTGCAGCGAGAAAGATCTCCACCGAACGCCGTTCCACAATCCGGCCCCGTCGCGGCTGCTTGGTGCTGGGAATATAGCAGAACAGCGGCGAAAGCTTCAGTCGTTGGATTGTGCTGAACGACGGCATCCGCCGGAATCAACCGCTCAAGCTGTTCATAGCCATCGCGTAGCCCATAGGTACGTTCTCCGCTACCAGGGGAGGCCGGCATGAATGACTCGGTACGTCTAATCTTTCCTGTATCGGTAAGTACTGCATACAGGCGGAGCATGCTGAGCTGGTATACAGTGCCAATGATGCCCAGGCCGAGTGCGGCGGCGGTCAGATACTTCAAGCCCGTTCTTCGTTTGAATCCGAATGTTGTCCAACTATGGCGAGTAAAAAAATCATTCACCAGAGGCACTGCGCACAAGAGCAGCACGAATTGGACAACAAGAGCGCTGCGCATACCGAGATCATTGTTTGAAATAACCCCAGATCGAAGGAACGAGGTTACGCATAGAGCGGTGCCAAGCATTACCCAAGCTGCCCGCTCCTGACGCGCAGGTGGCCGGCGAGTGATTATCATGCGCCTGAACCGAACGACGCCAGCAATCAGGAAGAAGCCAAACTCGACCATATAGACGAGCACCAGGGTGGGCAGCTTAGCCGCGCTCAAGATCAGAGGATGCCCAACGCCATGTCGGATCAGCCAAGCTTGTACGGGATAGAAATCCCGAACCGCGAAAATAGCGAATCCTTGGCCGGATGGTGATGGGCCGCGTAGATCACCCAGGTAGGGCAAGGATAATAGTATAGTGATCGCCGCCGCCGCCGCGTACATCCAGAAATCAGGCGTTCTCTTCTCCCACAGGAGAACAGATGCCCATGCGATGAGGAAGACCGCGAATGTGAACGTCACATAGACGGACAGCCCTGCGGCGCTCGCGAAGGCGATCGCTCCAACCGTAGCGGCAGTCGCCCGGGAGCGAAGTGTTGCGTGATCACTTACAGTCCACAGCACGAGGAAACCTGTAAGGCACGCGATTAACGATGCCACGTGGTGAGGCACCCACAATAGAGAATTGAGCCACGAGGTAACTTGTTGGCTCGTATTCCACCACTCCATATCGCCGTGGACGACGGAGCGCGGCCGCAAAAACAACATAGCCGTCGGGATAATGTCTAATCCAGTTACCAGGAGCAGGCCAATCCCGATCAGCGATTTACGACGAAGATGTCTTCTTTCTTGCAAAAAGTGTTTCAGATAGAGAGCGACCGTCGCCGCCAACCCGAATCCGCTCCACGCGGAACTGGCGATAAGGCTTGCTCGGGGAGTCAGCCCCGCGAGTTTCGAGGGCAACGCGCAGAGAACGTACCAATAGTAGAAGTAACGCATTACAGGAGCATGTCCCGTAAAGTAAAAAGGGTTCAGGGGCGGTACGCCGGTACGGAGTACAGCCTGGACGAACGCCGTCCGGACAGACTGATCATAGGAAACCACGCTGAGGTACAACCGATGCCCAAGCTGCAGATCAACCAGTTCGATCAGCACTACTGCCATCCAGAGCGCCATGATACCCAGCGCGATCCAGGTGGTGTTCCTCACGCCAGAGCTTTGTGAAAAGCGAGTCTTCAAGGCGTGTGCGAAATGAATGAGCGCAGCCAGGATGCCCAGCGCCCCGAATACCACAAGTGAGGCCGTGAGAGAAATGAACCTGCCGACGAGAACTGCCAACAGGGGGGACGCGCTGATCGACAGCACCGTGCTAAGCAACACCCGCTCTGTCGCGGACCTGTCTCGGAAGCGGAGTAGGTTGAATGTCCATCCGAGAACATATCCGGGGGGCAGAAGAAACAACACGAATACAGCCACCGCTTTCGCGCTTTCGGCCAAATCGGCGATCATGAAATTGTGCACGGCCGCAATTCCCTCGATCGAACGGCAAGAAGCCCAATCCCGAAATCAATAGTGCAAAAAAACGTGCACAGCACCGCGACTTTGCACAGAGATAGCCAGGTACCCTACGCTGTTTCGGCAGACGGATGACTGCGGAGATGGTTCGATACAAGTCATGGGCATCTGCTCAATCCGCTCTCAAAATGGTCGCATGTCATTGTAAGTACCTGACAGTCTACTGGAAAGTGGCGATCCTGGTAGCCGGGGATTTGACTTAGGTGAGGTGGAAAAACAGTGGTGCGATCAAACTTCTATTTTCTGGCGGGCATTGCGACGACTTTAGCAACACGGCTGAAAACGCGCTGAAGGTCTATTGATTCAGCACATATCCACAATCCGAAATCACGGCTGGCGCGGTGATTGGTTCTGGTCCTGGCTCGATCCAGTCGCAGCAACAATGCCGATGGCTCCGGCACCGGCCACCCCCGCTGCGATTGCTATAAGTGTCCAACCGGGAAGGACGCCCACGTTTGTCAGAGCCGGTGCCGGGGGGACTCTCGCCTCCCACAAGGCCGCTGGCTCCGGATCACGAGTTCTGCGGGTCATCATCTCTCCCTCCGCCAGAACCATGGTGTGTTTTCCATCGGTGACCGTGAGAGGGCCCCGTAGTGCAGCCAGAATGAGCGTCTGGCCTTCCACCCGCATTTGGAACTTGGCCTCCTTCTCAGCGGGCGTGATCTTCAGGTTCGCCAGATATGCTCGCACACTACTGTCAGCTTTCACCTGCACATGTCCAGCGACCATCTGGATGGCGGTACCCCGGTAAAGAATTGAGGAATTGGCGGCCATGGTAGTCACTGAACTGGCCGTGGTTAGTGTCACCGTAGCATCGTTCGCGGTCTCGATCTTGTCTCCGACGTAGGCCACGGAAGACTGTGGCACAGCCCGGCCATTGACTTTGACGACGCCCTTGCCCGATAGCAGTGCCGCGTTGGTGTCGGCAGCCAGCAAGGCCATGGGGACTAGAAATGCCATGCCCCAGCACAGCAGACGAGACATTTTCTTCATAAGTCCTCCCCACGCGCGTGCTTACTCGCCAGAACTCGTTCACCGCATCCGACGACAATGTTGCGTCGCTGCGCCAATTCCGACCGTAACTCTATCTGGACAAGCTAGCGCCACTAATCCCCCGCCGCAGTAAGGTGCAATTCTTCCGCCACGTCCAGATTCGGAAACATCCTTTTCTTCTCGGCAATCGTCTCCACGGCCACGATCATCTGCGGCAACAGCTCCTGCCGGGAGAAGCCATGGATCATCGCGGGACGCATTGCAGGCATAACCACCCGCTCCGCCTCCTGAATGGCCGTCACTACGCTTTCCGCGTCCCCATGCCGGGCAACGAAAGCCGGAGACTTCGCGCGCGGCAGCAGCGCGGTTATATGACTTGCTTCAGGGCCAATGTACAAAAGGGGAGCACCCACTGCAAGAACGTTGTAGACCTTACAGGGGTGTACGATCCCGGTAAAGGAATCGCCCATGACCACCGCGTGCAGGTCGGCCGCCGAAAGCATTGCTGCCAACTTGTCCAGCGGCTGATACGGCAGGCACACGAAATTGCTCAGCCCGTGGGCCGCCGAGAACTGCTGCACTTTGCGGTACTCACTGCCGCCGCCCACAAAGCAGAACATGAAACGAGAGTCGCCGGAGAGCCGCCGGGACGCTTCCAGCAAAGTGTCGAGCGGGTGGCACGGACTGTGATTGCCGGCGTACGTGATGACGAATTTCCCGTGCAGACCGTGTTGCCGCCGAAACTCTTCTCTGCCCTCCGCGTCGAACCCTACTCTATCATCCTGGGACCAAGGCGGAATGACGGCGATCTTGCGGGTGTCAATCCCGCGGGCGCTGATGCGATCCTTCATGAAGGGATCGAGCACCACGATACGATCAGCACGCCGCAAACTGAACTGCTGCAAGGCGCCGAGGGTCTTGGCCGACAGCGAGCCGGAACGCAGCCAGCCCGCGGCGATGGCCTCATCCGGATTCAGGTCCATAGTCCAGTAGAGCATGCTGGCCCCTTTTAACGGCGCCAGTATCGCTGCCGCAACCGAAATCAAAGGCGGCGAGGTGAGGGCGATTACCACGTCGAAGCGAGGCAGAGACAGCACGCGCACTACGCACTTGACTAGAAAACTGGCGAAGTCGGCGGCGCGGCGCCAGCGTGACGCCTTCCCGAATCTCGTCGGTGCGATGCGATGGATAGTAATGCCCTTCCATGATTGCCGTAGTGGAAATTGCAGGCTCGGATCGTCATAGCCATGCGCACTCGCGACCACGCTCACCTGGTGTCCCGCCTCCACCAATGCAACGGCGAGGTCGGTCGCATATTGACCAGTTGCGACCACGTCCGGGTAAAACGCCTGGTTGAGGATCAGAATCTTCATGGGGGTCCTAGGCTTGCAGCACCGGCTCGGCCGCGGCTGCGGGGGCGACCCTGCGCGACGGCATGACGAGGATGGCCTCGGCTCGCAACGCTCCCTCGCAGGCGCGTGAGAGGGCTGCCGCGAATTCTGAAGTCAAAAACTCGATGTCGACGACAATCGGCGTGGCCCGGAAACGCAGCATCACTAGTTCTCCGTTGCGCTGCCCGTTCGCGGCGCGCAGAGGGATGCCGAGGGTGAACGCGGGCGTCGCGCATTGCTCAGGCGCGGCGCCGGACGAGGGCGTCTGTGCCCAGGAGTGCGTCAACTCAGGCCGGCCTTTGTCGCGATCAAGAGTCAGGGTGAACGCGTCGAAGTCGTTGGCGCGAAAAGTCTCTTCGAGCTTTTCCACAACGTCGGTAATGGTGCGGCAACGCGCCAGACTCTCGATGCCACGCCGGATGACGAGATTGTTGACGATGATTTGTCTCTGCTCCAGCGTGCGGCGTGCGATGCGGCCCAACTCGAAGAACTCGTGATAACCGAGTTGCTGTACGCCAAGAACGACGCCTGCGCCGATGATCACCAGTACGACGGCCACCGGGGCCATCCCCGGAGAAAGCAACAGCAGGCTCATCAGCCCGAACACCGCCGACACCGCGTACAGCAGAACAACCGCTTGACGATGCGACCAACCGCAATCCAGCAGCCGGTGGTGAATGTGCCGCCGGTCGGCGTTGAAGATTGGCTGGCCGGCCAAAATCCGACGAACTATCGAGACGCCGGTTTCCAGGATAGGCAGGCCGAACGCAACCACCGGGATCGCAACTGCCACCAGTGTGGATGACTTTTGTTGCTGCACGCCGGTGAGCGAAAGACCCGAAAGCAGACAGCCTATGAACAGGCTGCCGCAATCGCCCATGAAAATGGTTGCCGGATTGAAGTTGTATCGCAGGAATCCGAGGATCGCTCCGGCTAGAGTTGCGGTGAGCAAGGCAGTCATCGTGCTGCCTTCCACCATCGCAATCACGAAAACGGCGGTGGTGGAAAACAGTGCGGAACCCGCCGCCAGCCCATCCAAGCCGTCGATAAGGTTAAAGGCGTTGGTGATGAACACGACCCAACAGAGGGTCAGCAGAAACGATGTGATCTCGCCAAAATGTCTGCTGCCGAACAGGGCGGTGATCGAGACCACCCGAACGTGACCCGCGTAGAGAAGCAGGCCGGCCACGGAGAGGCCCGCGATCTTTGCCCAGGGCTTCACCTGCACCAAGTCGTCTCGCAATCCGATGCCAAAGCTCACCAGGCTTGCGCCCAGTACGAGAATCAATGTCTTTCCGGAAAACTCGAGATCTAGATGTTGTAATCGGGAAATCAGGGTAACGAATGCGGTAACAATGAAAACCGTCGCGGCGATGGCAACTCCGCCCAGTCGCGGAATCATTTTATTATGCAGATGCCGTTCCGACCGCGGGCCGGAGACCCAGCCTTTGGCAAACGCCGTGTTGCGCACCAGCCAAGTGAGGCAGGTTGCCGTCAACGCCGCGACCAGAAAGCACCCTAGATAAACGAATAACATAGATTTTCCTGGAACGAACACGCCTAAAACCGCGCCCATCACCGAATTCGATCCAAGCCCTTTCATACGTTCGCAACTGATTAGACAGCCACTCTGGAGTACTCGCAAGTTACGCTGGAGTACTACGTAAGTTACCAATGTCACTGAGTTGCGATTATCAGAAGGTTCCATCGAATGCAGGTGAAAACAACGTGGTTGCGTCAACTTGGGTAATGAAAGCCGGAATGGCAGCCGTTTCTAGCGCTCGGAAAGTGTCCGGTCGATCGCTGAAACGCGAGTTTGGCGGGAAAAGGCAGCCTTTAATCTCTGGCTTGTCCATTCCCGGGTTGTTATCTTATGTGGTACGCGCGCTAAGAGCTAAGATGTGTCCCTGAGGCTCCTAACTTCAGTGCGCCGGATGTCGACGGAGACACGTGGCTTTATTGAGCAAACCACAGCAGGAATCGGCAGTGGCACGATTCGCGCTTTCTCCCGAGGCCGAATTTGCGGTCGCGTGCGCGTGCATGGGATTCAGTGACACTGCCGCGCGCAAGGCAAAACTGCTCTTCGGCAACGTCGACTGCAACTCCCTGATGCCTTTTGCCCAAGCCCACGGCTTGATTCCGCTTATCTATTGGAATCTCAATCAGTCTGGACTCCGTCCCGCCGGATTCGAGATACTCGAAAAACGATTCCGCAGTGAGGCGCACAGATCCCTCCTGCTGACGAGGGAGTTGTTCCGCGTGCTCGATGTCCTGGCCGCGAATGGCGTCGCCGCCTTGGCCCACAAAGGGCCGGCGCTTTCCTGCTTGCTCTATGGTGATCCCGTCTTACGCACCTATGCGGATATCGATGTTCTGGTGTCTGCCAACGAGGCTCCGCGCGCTAAAGCCGGCCTTTCAAGCGCAGGATGGAAGAGTCTCGAGAGCTTCTCCGCGGCCGAGGAGCAAGCCTATATCCGCTCCGGCTGCGAGTTCACTTTTCGCAGCGGCGAAGGCACGCTGGTTGAACTTCAGTGGGCGGCGACACCACGCTTTTATGCGGTCGACTTCGATTTTGGGCGGATGATTGAACGCGCCACGACCATGGAAGTGTCCGGGCGTCTACTCAAAACCCTGGCGAACGATGATCTACTGCTCGTGCTGGCTGTGCATGGGGCGAAACACATGTGGACGAGGTTCTCGTGGATCGTCGATATCGCCGCTTTTCTTCAGACCACGCCAGTGGACTGGGAAGGAGTCATCAGAAAGGCACATGCTTATGGGGCCGAACGAATTGTCGCCACCGCGCTGATTGCGGCCGGCGAAACCTGCGGAGTATCGCTTCCCACCGGGGCTAAACCATTGATTTCGAAGGATTCAAAAGCCTATTGGCTCGCCCAGCAGCTTGTTACCAGCGCGGCTGCTGACGCCGGCAGCTTCGCTACGGAAACGCCCGCTTATTTCGCGATGTTTGCCAAGCTGCGCGAGCGCTGGCGCGATCGCGTGCGCATGTTCATGCGTCTGGCATTTACTCCAAGTCCAAGCGAGTGGAGTACGATTCGCCTGCCTCGACAGCTCTCTTCATTCTATGTATTGGTCAGAGCATCCCGACTCTTACGGCGCGCCATCTCCCTGCTGTTCTCGTCTACCCCCTGACTACTAGCGAGCGTGCAGATTACTAGCCACGCCGACCATATGCGCGGCGCTCATCGTCAAACCTGGGATCATCCACGATTTCCCCTCGGGAAGCCGCTTGCGCAGCATGCGGCTGACCATGAGTTGGCCAGCCAGAAACGGAGCGTTGATGCCGTAGAGACGGGCGCGCGTCGGGTGCGCGCCGTAGAGCGGGTTGAGCTCACGGCATTGCCCACAGTGCAAGGTCGACTCCACGTCGGCCGTCATGGTGGCAATCGATAGCGCAGATAACATCTTGAATTTTCTATCGAAAACCCGCGGCGTGGGCCGCTCCGTGATTAAAGGCTGTACTTTGACGCCACCGTTGTTGATGATGATCGGCGCGATAGGCGCCAGTGTGAAAATGGCGAGAGCATCGGTTCCAGTTCCCGTAACGCTGGTGCTCGTCGCAGCAGTCGGCGCCAGATAAGGAGGCCGCAGATCAGAAAACACAACCTCCAGCATCGGCCGGTCGTTACTTGAAGGGGGCCGGTCGATCCCGTTCAGTTGCGAAAATGAGAACGGCGCATAACCCAAAAGGAAGCACACTAGCAAACTGCCAGCCACCTTAGCCATCAGCTCTTCTCCTCACCGTGCGCCCTGCCCTGAGTGCGTTACCTCCACCGTTTCCTGACTTCGAGATCCAGGATTCTGGATCTCCGATGGGTGTCATCGTCTCGTGCAACATCTCGGCAGATCGAGCGGTTTTGACTACGCCTGGGGCCCATTGAAATCCACCCTTTGTACCTGGTTTGGCTACAATTTCACTCCGGCGGGCGGCATGCAATCGAACAGATTGGATAAAAGCAGAAAAAACGCCTTAGTTCCCACAATGGGAATGCGCGGTATTGATGTAGTTGATATATAACAAGTTAACTAAACATGGGTGAGAAACCAATCGTAATGAGCGAATCCAAGGCACCCTTCGAGTCGCCGTAAACTTAGCTGTAGACGCTACTGTCTTAGCTTTTGCCGTATACCTCAGGCTTCGATGCCCAGGCGCGAAATATTTGCACGAAAGTAAATAAGTACGCTCTTCGTAAGGTTACCAAAGGTCAATTCCCCATTGTTAGGACACATTCTAACGTAATGTCTCCCCGCTTAAATCTGGCGTATATCGTGCTATGCGGGGATGCCGCTTCCGTCTCGCCCTGAATCACCTGGCCGCTCCCGCTCTCAGGTCTTCCAGCGGCCTTTCTACGAGAGTTCCCGGATACCAATAACCAGCTACTCGGGTTACAAAATCAAGCAGAGCCCTCTGCCTCTCTTTCAATGTTACGTCTCGATTACTTGTCCTGCGCTCTGACGATCTTGTCGACCTGTCTCGTGTCACGCCGTATGTGGCAGGGGTGGGTCGTAGCCTCTGTGAACAGCGTGATTATCTGCGTCATCGGCTATCGCACCGCGCAGCTTGGCTTTGTTCCCGCCAATCTTTTCTGCATGGCGCTCTATGTTCACGCCATCTACAAGTGGAAGAGTTCTCCGGCGCAGACGGCTTCGCCGGCGAAATTCGCGTCTCATATGTCGAGGCAGTACGGGAAGGCGGCTTGTTCACGATCGGGATCTTCGGCCAGAGCGGTTTTGCATGGCGTCAGGGTCCGGTCTTCCGGCAGCTCAACCCGAGTGCCTGGCAACGATGAGCAATTCGCCAGAAGCAGCGATCGAGCTCTCTCACGTAAATTACCGGCTCGGCCCTGACCACGCTCTGATTTCAGATCTCAGTCTGTTGGTCAGGCGCGGCGAGACTCTAATGCTGCTGGGACGCAGCGGCTCCGGCAAAACAACCTCCCTCAAGCTAATCAATCGTCTGCTGGTGCCCAACGAGGGCACCGTTCTAGTCGATGGTGTCGATACCGCCGCATGGGACGTGATCCGGCTGCGCCGTCATATCGGCTACGCCATCCAGGATGTCGGACTGTTCCCGCACTACACGGTCGAGCAGAACGTGGCGCTGGTTCCGAAGTTGGAGGCGTGGGAGCGCGATCGAATCGCAGCGCGGGTCAAGGAGGTGCTGACGCTTGCAGGGCTGCCGGCAGCCGAGTTTGCCAAGCGCTATCCCAGCCAGCTTTCCGGCGGACAGAAGCAGCGCGTCGGCCTGGCTCGGGCGCTTGCCGCAGACCCGCCGATTCTGCTGATGGATGAACCATTCGGCGCACTCGATCCGATTACCAGGGCTGAGATTCAGCAGGAGTTTTATCAACTCCAGCAGCGGCTTGCCAAAACCGTGGTCTTCGTCACCCATGATTTGAGCGAGGCGCTCATGCTGGGCAACCGCATCGCCCTGATGGACTCCGGAGCCCTCAAAGGCATCTACCAACCTGAAGAGTTCCTAGCCAGCGACGATGCCGGGGTGAAACCTTATGTGGAAGCGTTTCGCCTAGCCCGGCGCGTGCCTTCCTCTTCTTCCAGCTCCCGCGAACGTTGCGGCTAGAACGCGAACGTTCCGGCTAAAAGTGGTTGTATAGAGATTTCTTTGAAGGGGCATGGCTTCAGCCATGCCGTCAGAGCCAGAAAAAATGCGGGCTTTAGCCCCTGAGGGGATTCGCTCCAGAAATATTCAACTTCGGAATCGCTCTACCATGATGTCCGCCGTGCGCTACATTTTCGACCACCGGCACGAAGTTGCGACCCTTGCGGCCGAACACTTCTGGCTCGTCTTCATCTCGATGCTTTTGGCGGTAGCGGCCGGTGTGCCGCTCGGCATCCTGCTGACCCGCAAGCCGCAATGGAAAACCCTCGTCCTTGGCGCCAACAATGTCGTTCAAACCATTCCGAGCCTTGCCTTGTTCGGTCTGCTGCTGCCGCTCCCCTGGCTCGGAGTGCGCGCAGACCGGCTGGCCATTGCGGCGCTCACTCTCTATGCATTGCTTCCCATTGTGCAAAACACCTACACCGGAATCGCGGGCGTCGATGCCTCTGCGCGCGAAGCCGCGATCGGAATGGGCCTCACCTCTCGCCAGTTGCTCTGGCATCTGGAACTGCCGCTGGCTTTCCCGGTGCTGCTGGCCGGAATCCGCGTGGCTACCGTGATCACGGTGGGCGTGGCTACCATTGCAGCCGCCATTGGAGCCGGTGGCCTGGGTGAGTTTATTTTCCGCGGACTGGCCATGGTGGACAACAACGTGATTCTCGCCGGCGCAGTTCCCGCGGCCGCCATGGCTCTGGTCGCCGACTTCGTTCTGGGAGCGCTGCAACGGCTGGTGGCGCGGCCTCATTCCTGACCCTCATTCCTGATATGGATCGTCCCTGACATGGACCGTCGCGCGTTTCTCGCCACTCTGCCGCTATTGCTGGGCGCGTGTTCGCCGGCCCATCGCGTGACCGTGGGCTCCAAGAACTTCACCGAACAGCTCATCCTCGGCGAGATGCTTGAGCAACTGATCGAGTCGGTAACGCGCGAGCCGGTCGACCGGCGGCTTTATTTGGCCGGCACCTACATTTGCCATCAGGCGCTGCTGGCCGGCCGCATCGATCTCTACGTGGAGTACACCGGCACGGCTCTGGCCGCCGTCCTCAAACAGCGGGCCACCGGCGATCACCGGCAAGTTTACGAAGAGGTCAAAGACGAGTATCTGCGCCGCTTTGGCCTCGAAGTCTTTCCTCCGCTGGGCTTCGACAACAGTTTCGCTATCGTGATGCGCGGCGACGATGCGGGCCGGCTGAACATAACGAAGCTGTCGCAGCTTGCGCCCTTCTCGCCCAAGCTGAGGATGGGAGTCGGCTATGAGTTTCTCGAACGCCGCGACGGATACGACGGACTCGTCAGCGCCTACGGGCTGAGGTTCGCCGCAACGCCGCGCGTCATGGATCTCGGCCTGCTCTATCGCGCCCTTGAAAATCGCCAGGTCGATCTCATCGCGGGAGCAAATACCGACGGCCTGATCGCCGCATTGCACCTGGTCGTGCTCGCCGATGATCGCCGTTACTTCCCGCCTTACGACGCCGTTCCGATCGTGCGCGACGATACCTTGCGGCGCCATCCGGCCGTGAGATCCGCGCTGGACCGGCTCACCGGACGCATCTCCGTGGACGATATGCGAAGCATGAACTACGCCGTGGACGGAGAGAAACGTGACGCCGCGCAAGTGGCGCACGAGTTCCTCGTCGGCCGCGGGCTCATCTCGAACAATGGGTAGAACAGATTCGGCCAGACGCCGACAAACTCTGCCGACTTGCTCCTGTCAGGCCGCTTCAACTTAGGTCACTTTAGCGTGTCCCAAAACTTTTAAGGTAACTTAAGATGTCATGCTGAGCGCAGCGAAGCATCCCCGGATACTGTCCCGCTCCGCGCCGCTACGGGCTCTTTATGAAGTCCTTCGGCTGCGCCTCAGCCCCACGCCGCGCCGGGATTCTTCGCTCCCTGTGGTCGCTCAGAATGACACCCTCAAATACTTATTGCACGAACTTACAGCACACTAGCAGGCTGCTGAAAAATAGGCTCGCCCGACAAAAAAATCGGCCCTCGCAACAATTTGCGAAGGCCGTCCAAAAAGTAGTACAACGGCGATATTTCCGCGTCTCTGACGAGCCCGCTCTACGCACCCTGCCAATTGCGCCGGTCGACAATGGTTGGCGGCTCGTAGGTTATCCCTCTGGCAAGCCGCTTCTCTTCCCGCTTCGATGTCCATAGCAACAGCGGACCAGTAATGCAACGAATGAAGCGCGACATCAATCCAAATTCGCCTTCAATCTCGTGGCGAAGCGCTCCGATCTTGGCCGCGACCGTGGCGTTCGTCGTCTTGAGCCGCTTCTCCATGGCCCAGAGCGACGCGTTGTAGGTGCCCTTCAGCTTGCGGCCTTCCACCAGGAATCGTTCGCGAACCCGCGAGTCAGGATAATTCTTGTAGCGCTTCCAGCCCTTGAACATGGTCTCGCAAATGCGATAAAGGCTGGGGCCATTTTTCTCGAAGTCGAATCGGAACGCCCAATCGAGAAAGCGCTGCGAATCGTCGCGCGAGATCGCCGCATGCTTGAAGTTGAACTTGAATTGCCCGTGGATGTCGGCCAGATCCACATCGTCGAGCAGCCGGTCTTCCTCTTGCATCTGGAAGAACAGCGGCGTGCCCGGCACCGGCGTATAGAGCATGAACTGGTGGAAGTCCGTGTGGTGCTCGACCGCGTACTCGATCTCCTTGCGAATGTTCTCCGGCGTGTGATGCTCGAGCCCCACGATGGTCGATCCCAGCAGCTTGATACCGTGCCCTCGCAGTTCCGCAGCCAGCTTGTGGGTATCGGAATTCTTCAGCTTCGCGTAAGTCGAGTTCGGCGATTCCAACCCGACCCAGATCCAGGAGACGCCCAGTTGCACCAGCTCTTCCATCGTGTACTTGCGAATTGCGTTCACCGATGAGAAGACGTAGAACGCCCAGCTCTTGCCTGCCTTCTTCATGCGTTCCAGCAGTTGCATCGCCCGCGGCCGATTGAGCAGGAAATTCTCGTCCATGATGAAGAACGAGTCGACGTGCATCGAGTGCTCCATGTGCTCCATCAGCTCAAACAACTCATCGCCCGATTCGTAGAAGTTGACTGATTTGCCTTTGCCTCCGAAAAATGACGAGGTCGTGCAGAAGTTGCAGCCCAGCGGACACCCCACGGAGGGGATGATGGTCGCGGCCGTATCCTTGGCCGAGTCGGGAACCCGCATTCCCAGCACGCGCATGCCGAAGCCGGACATGATCTCCGGGTGCTGAATCGGGGCGTGAGGGTCTTCGCCAAGATACTGGCGCATCCAGGCGATGCCTTCGCCTTTGACGATGTGATCGGCGTCGATGAGGTTCTCGATACCCGGAATGCCGGCCACGTGTCCGCCGACAATGATCACTGAGTTCGGCGAAAGCAGCCGCGCACGGCGGCACATTTCCTTCACCTTGCCGAGGTTGGAGATGATCCCGGATATGCCGACGATGTCGTACTGATGTTCGGTCAGCTCGCGCTCAAAACGCTCCAGCGTGGGAAAATCCAGCAGCGTGCAGGGCGCCGAAATGTTGTGCTGGATCATCATCAGGCCCCACGAGCGATGGAACATGCGCAGCGAAAAGCTGCCCTGTTCGCGGGTAACCTGGTTGTGGTAGAGCTCCATGGGATTGAGGAAGCGGCTGCCAAATTCATCATCTTGTGCGTAGGGGCCAAAAACGGAACTCAGCAAAACACGAGCTTGCGTCCCCTTTGAATGGGGCTGAACTTCATCGACTCCGAATGTCGAAACCATGACTTAATCCTAGAGAGAAGCCGTCCGGAGTTCCGTGATGTCGTCACAAATTCCCCAGAAATGACAAAACTCTTACAAAATAGGTTCTACTTGGGAACTGTTCGGCCCGGACAGCAAGGTCTTTTTATTCAGCAACTTGCGGGAATGTCCCGAACCGACCCAAGCAACGATGTCATGCTCAGGGCTTGTGACTTTTTCGGACGGTGCCCCACATCTGCCGCAGTTAGCATTCGAACGGTGCCCCACATCTGCCGCAGTTAGCAGATGTGGGACTTGGCCACCAGTCCCCCCGCTCAGAAGCCGCCTCAACGCCTCAACTTCACTGCGTTCAGCATGACACCCAAGACAACCGGCGCAGCCAACCGATACACCTGCTACGGAACCGCTCCAATACAATGGAGATCGCATTCTTATTTCGAAATTTCTAGTTAATCCGGCAGGGGAATAGCCCTGCTCATGTTGTCGATTTTAGATGAAAAACCCCTTGAAACGGGGCTTTAGGCCAGGGACAAAGGGCTCTGACCGGGAGAAAATCCGCAATGATATTACCTTTTCCTATATTAACGGCCGAGGAAGCAGCGGCCATGATTGAAAACGGCCAGACAGTAGGTTTCAGCGGCTTCACGCCGGCGGGCGCCGCCAAGGCGATTCCCGCCGCCCTTGCCAAGCGTGCCGAAAAGACGCACGCTGCCGGCGAGGAATTCAAGATCGGCGTACTGACGTTCATCTCTCGGGATACAGCATCTCTGCAACTGCTCTAAAACCCTGAACCACCCTTTACTACTTGCCAACCGGGCGGAAGCGGGATAACATGCTTTTGCTCTCGCTTCTCCCGGCCTCTTTTCCCACGCAGTGGTTCCGCTGTGTCTACCTTGATGTTTGTTTCGCTGCGACGCGGTTGTTCCAAGACCCTTCTTGGTTGTGTGTCCGGTTGCGTAGGCCGGGAAATGCACCTCGGCTGGTGCAATTTCATCTCCTTTTTACGCCTCGGCGACTCTTTTCTGCGCACCGGCTACTCGTCCCCGGTAAAAAACTACATTCATGGCACCATATATTGTGCTGTGGAAATTCGACCCCAAGAAATCGTGTTTTCACAGTTGACTCCGCCCATCGGGAAAGCTAAAGTTACCTCAACTTGCGCGGCGGTTCCCTTCGGGGAGGTCCGAAGCCATTCGCGAGTTCCAGCTTGTCGGAATCGCGCGGCAAAGCAGTCCGGACGTACCAGCCAACCGCTCGCGATGCTATGCGCAACCCGGAGTGATCTCCGGGCGGCGCGAGGGCCGCTTCAGCCGATTGGGTGTAGATTATTCCGATCCGCTGGGGTAAACGACCGGCAGTCCCGTTTCAGCCGCATCGAATCGGTAGTCGGCGCGGCGGCCGAACAGGGCTATAGCAAAAACAGGGATGATGTATCTCGGAGTCATTGGACTCCAGTCGACGCGACCATCAGCACGCCCCAACAGACGCAAAGACGGCGTCTGTCAGGGACCCCGAGGAGCGGCGACCTTGAACGAAACGAAAGAGCAAGTAGCATCCCTGGTTTTGCCGTAATTCGGGTTTGTGTTCGTCTTTTCGTCGCAGTTCGAGGCCGTGTAGTTTGACGTAGCCAAAGCGCAGAGCCGATGCGCCTGGCCGGACTCGAGCGGGGCGACGGATCGACGGGCGAGCGCGAGCACGCAAGGAGTTGAACTTGCTTAAACTCAAGAAGGTCCAAATTCTGGGCTTCAAATCGTTTTGCGATCGCACGGAACTCAAGTTCCCGGGCGATGGCATTGCGGCCATCGTTGGTCCCAACGGTTGCGGAAAATCCAACATCTCCGATGCCATTGCCTGGGTGCTCGGCGAGCAGTCGGCAAAAACATTGCGCGGCGCGCGCATGGAAGACGTCATCTTCGCCGGCACGCGTGATCGCAAGCCCACTGGAATGGCCGAAGTCACGCTGCACCTCATTGATCCCGAGGCTTATGAGGGCGCGCCCGTCGTGGTGCCGGAGATCGAAATTCGCGACGAGATGCCCGGCAATAATCCCGGCAATAATGAAGATGATTGGGATGAGGCAGCCCAGCGACAGGCCAGTGCCGATGAGGTCGCGGAGTACATCGAAGAGGTTCGTCCCGGCCAAACCGAAGAGCGGCCAGCGCCTTCGCCGGGGCATCCGCACGCCGAGATTTCAGCGAACGAAATTTCAGCAAACAATGTCGATCCGAGTTCTCCTGCCGCCGACCCCCCATCGGTCGCGCCTGGCGCGGCCGGTGGGGATAGTCAGGGCCTGGCGGGAGCGGGCGCAGGTGTAAGCGGACCTCAAGTGGTGCTCAAGATTCGCCGGCGCAAGTTTAAGACGCACTACGGCAAAGGCGAACTTGTTGTCACCCGGCGTTTGTTCCGCTCCGGAGAAAGCGAGTACCAGCTCAACGGCAAGCTCTGCCGCCTGCGCGATATCCAGGACATCTTCATGGGCACTGGGCTCGGGCCAGAGTCGTACGCGCTCATCGAGCAGGGACGCATAGGGCAAATCCTGAGCAGCAAGCCCACCGACCGGCGCAACATCATTGAAGAAGCCGCCGGCATCACCAAATTCAAGACTCGCAAGCGCCTCGCCGAGGCTAGGCTTGCCGACGCCAAGCAGAACCTGGCGCGCATCAACGACATCTTCGACGAAGTGACGCGGCAGATGAACTCGCTGAAGCGTCAGGCCGCCAAAGCCGAACGCTTTGCCAAGCTGCGCGACGAGATGCGTGGCAAGCTCCGCCTGGTTTTGGCCAGCCGCTTCACCGAATTGCAGCAGCACGCGGCCGAGTTGGACACTCAGCTCAACGCGCTAGGGGAAGAGCTGCGCACACGCAACCACGCCGTGCAAGAGATGGAGTCCGAACACGCCGAGCGCGCGCAACGCGCTTCCGCTATTGATGGCGAGGCCAGGCAAGCACGCGAACGGCTGAACCATCTCGAGCTGGAGCTGGATCGCGGGGCGGCCCGCAGCCGCAACAATGACGAGCGTTGCGCCGAACTCGATGCGCGCTCAGCCGGAGCCCAAGCCGAGATCGCGCAAACGACCGAGCAGTTGGCGCGTTTGCAGGAGGAAGTAGCCGGCAACCAGCAGGTGCTTGAATCGGCTGCCGCCGACGTTGCCGGCGCCCAGGCCGAACTACGCCAGCGGCAGCAGGAAGCGCAGAACGCGACCACGGCTCTGCAACAGGTGGAGCGGGAGCAGGAGCAGCATCGTCGCGCCATCATGGACGCCGTCTCGGCCGCCTCGAATGTGCGCAACCGCATCATCCAGGCTGAGGAACGCATTGCCGCCCTGGAGCGCGAGGCGCAACGTTTGGAGAGCGAACTGGCGGCGGCCAATCAGCAGGTTGAAACCTTCGGCGGCCAGCGCGGCCAGATCAGCTTCGAATTCGAATCGGCCCAGCAGAAGGTAACCAGCGTTGCGGCGCAGATCGCCGAAACGCGCAGCCAGCTCGAAGAAAAGCGTCGTGCCGAGGCCGAAGGCAAACAGCAACTGGACCGCATGCGCGCCGAGTTTGCCACCTTTCAGGGCAAGCGCTCCTCGCTTGAGTCGGTCATTACCGACCATGGCTACTCGACGGAATCCGTGCGCAAGCTCTTTCAGTCCGACTCGTTCCAGGGTGGCATGGCGCCGGTGGGAGTGCTCGCCGATTTCCTGGAAGTGGAGGAGCGCTACGAGGCCGTCGTCGACGAGTTTTTCCGCGACGAACTGAATTACATCGTGGTGAAGTCATGGGACGCGGCCGACGAAGGGCTGCGCTTGCTGCGCACGGACGTTGACGGGAGGGCAACGTTCCTGGTGCATCCGGAGGATTCGCAGGCCAAGTTTTCGTTCGTGCTTGACGAAAGCGGGCACCGCCCGCTGCCCACCGACCAGATGATCCCGCTCAAGAACTGTATTCGCGTGCTCAACGGCTTTGGCAAGTCGCTGGAAGTGATTCTGCCGAAGCTGGGCAACGGCTATATCGTTCCTGATGCCGGCATCGGCCGCTCGTTTGCCCTGGAAAACCCGGACGCTTTCTTCCTTTCGCAGTCCGGCGAGTGTTTTCACAATGTCATGGTTACCGGCGGCAAGCAACGCAGCGAGGGCCCGCTCGCGATGAAGCGCGAATTGCGCGACGTGTTGCGGCAGATGGCGGAACTGGAACGGGCCATGAGCGAGCGAACCGCCGGCGTCGCCGGGCTGGGGCGCGAAATCACGGAAATGGTAGCACTGCTCGATCGTCTTGAAAGCGAAAGCCGCGAATCCCAAAAGCTCGCCATGACCAGTGGCCACACCCTGCGCCAACTCGATAATGAGATGGCGCGGGTACGCGAGCGGCTCGGCGTTTACGAGCGCGAAGCGCAACGGGTGACGCGGGAAAAGGACGAGCGGCAGAACTTTATTGCCGAACAGCAACGGCAATTGGCGCAACACGAGGAACGGCGCTCGCAACTGGAAACAGAGATGACAGGCGCGCAGGAAGAACTTGCCCGCCTGCGACAGGCTCGCGATGACGCGGCACACGCGGCATCGGAGGTGATGGCCCGGGTGGCGACTCTCGAAGAGCGTCGCCGCTCGGCGGCCTCTTCCCTGAACCGCATTCAATCCATGGCAAGCGAAGTGAACCGGCGGATCAACAATCTCCATGGACAGCTCGAATCGGCGGCCGCGGAGAAGCTGCAGCGCGCGGCGGAAAACGAGAAGATCGCGATCCAGTTAGTGGAGTGGGCGGCCGAACGCGAGCGCATTCAGGCCGGCGAGGCGCAACTGCAATCGGAAGGGGAGAGCATTCGCGCCCGTTTGCTTGCCATCGAGGAGGCGCTCAAGGCTGCTCGCGTCGAACTCGACCGGGTACGCGACCAACGCGCGGAAGTGCTGGCCAATGCGGCCAGGTTGCAGTCCGACCTGGAACACATGTCCGAAAGCTGCGTCCAGGAGCTATCGGTCAGTCGCGAAGAATTGCTGGCTGACGAGAGCCTCGGCCGCGCCAGCGGCGAAGAGCTGATCGCGGAGGAAACTGCATACCGCGAGATGCGCACCAAGCTCGACTCCATGGGCCCGGTCAACATGATGGCTTTGGAGGAGTACAAGGAAACAGCGCAGCGCCACGACTTTCTCGACACGCAACGCAAAGACCTGCTGGATTCGATCGACAACACGCAGGCGACGATCAAGGAAATCGACGAAGTCAGCAGGCAGAAATTTGACGAGGCTTTCGCGGCCATCAACGAGAACTTCCAAAAGGCTTTCACCAAGCTCTTCGGCGGCGGCCTGGGCTTCATGCGGCTGAACGACGAAGAGAACTCGGCCGAGAGCGGCATCGATATCGTCGCCTCGCCTCCGGGAAAGAAGCTGCAGAACGTGTTGCTGCTTTCCGGCGGAGAGAAAGCACTGACCGCGCTCGCGTTGCTGGTCGGCGTCTTTCAATACCAGCCGAGCCCGTTCTGCATCCTCGACGAAGTCGACGCGCCGCTGGATGACGCCAACATCGGACGCTTTACCGAACTGGTGCGCGAGATGAGCATGCAGACGCAGTTCATCATCATTACGCACAGCAAGAAGACGATGTCGATTGCGCCGGTCATGTACGGTGTGACCATGCAGGAGCCGGGTGTATCGAAGATCGTCTCCGTGCGCTTCGGCGCCGAGCAGGAGCAGATCAGGACCGCTACGGCGTGAAGGTTGTGCGATATACTGCTGTCGTTCCGCTTCGATGCCCGGCGAAGGCACATCGAGGGGCGGTTAGCTCAGCTGGTTAGAGCGCCTGCCTTACAAGCAGGAGGTCGCTGGTTCGAGTCCAGCACTGCCCACCACTTCAGTCGCATCTCGCCGCCATAAGCTCCTATGGAAAAGCTCACAGTAGCACCAACATGCGAGATCAGGCTCCTTGGAGATTCGGCTACCGCGGAGAATGAGCCGCGGGAGCGCCGCGCGGCTGCGCAACAAAAGTATCGCTTTCCGATCTCGTAAGAGTTAAAGTTGTTTTTCCACTTCAAGTTTATTCAAGTGCCCGGCTGGGGTTTCCGGGTGCCGAGTTCGACCCAAAGTCCCCTTCGGTGAAAGGAAAGCACGCATGAACCGTAGTCATCGCCTCATCACGCAACGGATCACGATGTTGTTGACGCAGGTTGTCGCGGCAGCTATCGTGCTCACCGTTTTCATGACTTCCGCAGCCGCCGAGGAGCCGTTAACCGGCACGCTGAAGAAGATCAAGGATTCGGGCGCCATCACCCTTGCCGTCCGCGAGTCGGCCATACCGTTTTCGTACTATGACAACCAGCAGAACATCGTCGGCTATTCCGAGGAGTACGCATTCAAGGTGGTCGACGCCCTCAAGCACGAGCTCAAGATGCCGGGGTTGAAGGTGAACATGATTCCCGTCACCCCGCAGAATCGGATGTCTCTGCTGCAGAACGGAACAGTCGATCTCGAATGCGGCTCGACCACCAACAACCTGGAGCGCCAGAAACAGGTCGCCTTCTCGACCACGATCTTCGTGATCGGCACGCGGCTGTTGACCAAGAAAACCTCGGGGATCAAGGATTTCCCGGACCTCAAAGGCAAGACGCTGGTCACCAACGCCGGTTCGACTTCGGAAGTCCTGCTGCGCAAGATGAACTTCGAGAAAAACATGGGCATGAATATCATCAGCGCCAGAGACCATGCGGAGTCGTTCCTGACCCTGGAAACGGGCCGCGCGGCGGCGTTCATGATGGATGACGTTCTTCTCTATGGCGACAGGATGACCGCCAAACACCCCGAAGACTTGGTTGTGGTCGGCACGCCGCAATCGTTTGAAGCGTACGGTTGCATGTTGCGCAAGGACGATCCCCAATTCAAGAAGTTCGTGGATTCGCTTTTCACGAAAATCCTGACTTCGAGCGAGGCAAACCGCATCTACAAGAAATGGCTGCAATCACCGATACCGCCCAAGGGGCTCAATATGGACTTCCCAATGACTCCCGCGGTGGTCGAGGCTTTCAAGCACCCGAACGATAAGGCGCTGCAATAAACGCCGTGCACGCGGCGCCAGGACAAGTGAGTGCGGACGCAAATGTGATGGTTACTCGGACATGAGTGTATTCGTTTGCGTCCGCATCGCTCGAGCGGCGGAAATCGCGTAAATCAAGCGCGCGGGTAGTGGGTAGTGGTTCAGTTTCCGACGGTGCCCCACGTTCGCCTGCGTCGGGGCCCCCGGCGAGGCTCGGCTCGCTGGGGTGACTGGGCTAACGTGGGGTAGTTTCTCTAAGTTCGATGAGGCCCACGTTCCGCCCATCTGAAACTGACCCACCACCGGGTAGTGCGTCGGTTTGAATTCTGAGCCGCTTTCCGTATAATAAAATTGACGAGTAGGGGTGGTAGTTCAGTTGGTTAGAATGCAGCCCTGTCACGGCTGAGGTCGCGGGTTCGAGTCCCGTCCACCCCGCCAACACCCTGTTGGCTTCCTGCTGAATCAGTTTCGACTTCGCCAGGATTTCGGCGCACTGCTCCGGCTCCGCATAACCACTACGACACGTTTCGTAATCCTTTCTATACGTCGCGAAGATCAAGCGTTCCCTCCGCAGTAGTTGCCGCCGCACGCCTTCCGCCACTCAGGCGGGGCTCTCAAAAGAGCTGCTGGCGTTAACTAAGTTGCCAATTGTAAAATACCTGCTAGAGTGAAATTGTGAAAGCCCCCGGCGGCAGGCTTCAGTTTTGGTTTTTTGGCCGGATTTCTTTCCGTAAGCGTGGTCAGAACTCATTGCGAAGGATGTGATGCTATGGCGGATATTACAGTGACGCTGCCCTACGGGCGCGAGATGGTTGAAGTAAAAATTCCTGGCGCAAACCTTATCGGAGTCTATTCTCCCAGGGATTTCACGCCGGTGGCCGATGTGAAGAAAGAGGTGGTCCGCGCCTTCAATAATCCCATTGCGTCGAAGCCGCTGAGGCAGTTGGTGAAAGGGGCCGCCAAAGTTGTGATTCTCGCCGACGACAATACGCGGCTGACTCCGACCGACAAGATCATCCCGGTCATGCTTGACGAGATGAATGCCGCGGGGGTCAAGGATACGCAGATCACGGTGATTATCGCGCTGGGCACCCATCGATTCATGACCGGGCAGGAGATCCTGGAGAAATTCGGCGCAGAAGTCGTGAAGCGGGTCACGATCAAGAATCATGATTACAAGAATCCCGCGGCTCTGATCGACCTTGGAAGAACTCCGAATGGGACCAGTGTCTGGATCAACCGCGAAGTCTACGAAGCCGATTTCAAAATTGGCATAGGCAGCATTGTTCCGCACCATATTCCCGGTTTCGCGGGCGGAGCGAAGATCGTGCAGCCCGGCGTCTCCGGCGAAGATACGACGGCGGAAACGCATCTGCTCAGTGTCCGCGCGCCCCGTTCCTACCTGGGCGTCGAGGTTAACCCGGTGCGTGAGGAGTTGAACAAAATCGCCCGGCAGATCGGCATGAACACCATCTTCAACACCGTTCTCAACCGGCAGGGCGAGGTCGTTGGCGCGTTCTTTGGCGATACCGTTGAAGCCTTCGACGAAGGCGTGAAGTTGTCCAAGGAAGTGTATGCCGTCGAGATTCCGGAAGAAGCCGACATCGTTATCTCCAGCTCTCATCCTTGCGACCTTGAATTCTGGCAGGCGCACAAGACGCAGTATCCATCGGACCTTGCGGTGAAGGCCGGGGGGACGATCATCATCGTTACGCCTTGCTACGAGGGCGTCGCCGTCACCCACTCCGACATCCTGGAGATCACGCACTACTCCGCCGAGGCCCTGCGCAAGAAGGTGGAGGCGAAGCAAGTCCACGATGAGGTTGCGGCAGCGTTGGCGATTGCCTGGGCGCAGGTAAAGGAGCGCGAGAGCGTCTTCCTGGTGTCCCAGGGCATTGGCCCGGAGAACGCCCGCAAGCTCGGATTCACGCACTTTGGCACTGTCCAGGCGGCGTTTGACGCGGCTTTCGCAAAACATGGCGCAAAGGCCAGAGTGACGGTCCTGACGCACGCTCCGGACATGTTGCCCATCATCAAGGTAGCCGCCAAGCCGGCCGCCTCTATACTGCAAACGGTCGGGTCGGCAAAGTAGCGCAACCGGCTTTAGAAACCAAAGGCTCCCGGACGCTCCGGGAGCCTTCCTTTTGCCGCTAGCGCTGGTTTCATCACTCGGTTTTGAAGGGGCGCGGCTTCAGCCGCGCCGTTCTTGGCGTGTATTCTCCGGCTTTAGCCGCTGAGGGATCGCCGTTTGCTCTGGTTCGAAATGAGTTATGAAAGAGCTTGTAGAACAACTCAATTATTGGTGTATCCAACCTCCAAATGAAATGTCGCAGTGAGCATTCACATGCTCATCGCTCACATGGTCATCAAGGCGGCGATCGTTTCAATCCCATCCCAGATGTTCTGTATCCGGATGTTCTCGTTGTAGCTGTGCTGATTGTCGTCGTGATTGGCGGTCGAAACTTGAATGGTGGCCGACCCCAGAACTTCCTGAATCATGAACAGCGGGACGCTGGCTCCCAGCACCGGCAACTTGATGACCGGCCCTCGGGCATTTTCAACCGCCTGAATCACCAATTTGCTGATTGGCAAGTCCATCGGTGAACCTGCCGCGTTGTAACCTCCCGTGTCGACCACCACCTTCGCCACCTTCGGATGGCTCAGCCGTGTCTGCTCGTCGGGATCTTTGTCCACAACGAAGTAGCCTTGCTTGCGGATGTGTTCAATGAGCCGTTGCGCCTGAACCTGTTTATCAATTCCCCTTACCAGGCGAAGGTCGATCGTCGCCGAGGCAGTCGCCGGAATCACGTTACTGGCCTGTGCTCCCATGCGCGAGCTGGCCATGCCGCGGATGTTTAATGACGGTAACGCAATCAACTCGAGCAACGGCGCGCCATTGCCATCCGTGCGCCCAAGCCATAAGTCATGCTTCAGCTTCGCGTCGTTCTGGGGAGCTTCGGCAATAGCTTTCTTCTCGAGCTCGCCGAAGGGCTGAACCCCATCGTAGAAGTGATCGATGAGCACCCGCCCGTTCTCATCCTTCATCGAGGCCATCAGTTGCGCCAGCATCATGGCCGGATTTGGCGCCCAGTTCCCGTAATGTCCGCTGTGCAGTTCGTGGCGCGCGCCGTAAACCGTGACATCGACGATCTGTACGCCCCTGACGCTGAAGACAATGTTCTGCCGCCGACTCTGGTCCATGGGGCCATCGCAGATCAGCCACACATCGGCGCTTAGCAGCTCCTTATTCTGCCTCATGTAGTCGGTCAGATGCGGAGACCCAGCCTCTTCTTCACCCTCGACGATAAACTTGATATTCGATTTGAAGGGAACCTTGTTGGCCCGCAAGGCGTCGAGCGCTGCCATGAACAGCATGATGTTAACTTTGTCATCGCCGGACCCACGCGCGTAGATGCGCCACTCGGGACCGAACGGCTGGCCCTGAGCCGGAAACGGGATCACCTTTCCGCCGTTATCAAGCGGAGCGTCGCGCAACGTGGGCTCAAACGGCGGGCTCGCCCACTCCTTCGGATCGAGCGGCTGGCCGTCGTAATGGGCGTAGAGCATCACCGTGCGGGTTGCGCCCGGCGTCATGATCTCGCCGTAAACCGCTGGCGCAATGCCGGGAAGCTCGAGCAGACGGCTCTTGACTCCCCGTTTCTCAAACATCTGTTGAATCGTCGCGGCATTTCTCCGCAAGTTCGCGGGATCGGCCGCCAGGTTTGGAATCTTGAGAAATTCGACATACTCGGAAATGATGGCGTGCTCGTTCGCCTGGCGCCAACTGCGGATCGCCAGCGTACGCGAATCCTGCGCAACGGAAAGAGCGGACAGCAACAGCACGGAGAGCAAGGCCAAACGCGGCTTATTCATGTGTTTATCCGTCCAGAGTAGAGCTGGCTGGCGTGCACGGAAATACCCGGTGCGGCAGCGATCTGCGTCACACCCTCCATCCGCCGGCTTTCAGCTTTGAGGTATAGCACTACTACAGACGGCGGCAGAACACAAGCAGCTTTGCCCGGCCAGGCTCCCCAGGCTTGCGGAGCCGGCACCACGAACAACCGTATCTTGCTACACTGTTTAGCGTGAACGCAGAGATCATCGCGGTCGGCTCCGAGATGCTGACGCCGTACCGCCAAGACACCAATTCCCTCTTTCTCACCAAGCAGCTTAACGACTTGGGGGTCGAAGTTGTTTTCAAAGGCGTGGTCGGCGACCACCGTGAACGCTTGGTTGAGTGTATCCGGCAGGCCTTGTCGCGCGCCGAGATCCTCATCTGCACCGGCGGACTCGGGCCTACAGTGGACGACCTCACGCGCGAGTGCGTGGCGGAAGCGCTTGGGCTGGACTTGCGCGCCGATCCCGACATTCTGGCCGCGCTCTATGCCCGTTTCGCCACGCGCCGCATTCAGATGTCGCCCAACAATGCCCGCCAGGCCGACATCATCGAGGGCGCGGAAGCGCTGCGCAATCCGCGAGGCACCGCTCCCGGCCAGTTCATGACGGCGCAATACGATGGCGAGCGCAAGATCGTAATTCTGCTGCCCGGGCCGCCTTGGGAGCTGGAGCCGCTCTTCCAGACCGAGTGCATACCGCGCCTGAAAGCGCTGCTTCCGCCCAGATTCATTGCCGTCCGGGAGCTGAAGCTGGCGATGGTGCCGGAGTCGCAAGCCGACCTGCGCGCCGCGCCCATTTACAAGCGCTACACCGAAGTCCAGACCACGATTCTGGCCGGTTTCGGCGAGGTGCAACTGCATCTGCGAACCGAAGCCGATACGGAAGAAGAGGCCCAGGCCAGGGTCGACCGCCTGGCCTCGGAACTCGAGGACGAATTCGAGGAGTCCGTTTTCTCCACCGCCGGCGAGTCGCTGGAAAAAATTGTCGGCTACTACCTGCAAATGCGCGACGCGACGATCTCGGTCGCCGAATCCTGCACCGGCGGATACCTCGCTCAGCGCATCACTTCCATCAGCGGAAGCTCACGTTATTTCGTGGGCGGAGCCGTCGTTTATTCCAATGATTTGAAGTCGCAGTTTTGCAACGTGCCGCCGCTGCTGATTGCCGAACACGGAGCCGTGAGCAAGCAGGTGGCTACGGCCATGGCTGAGGGCATTCGCAAGCGCTGTCGCTCTACTCTTGGCGTGGGTATTACGGGCGTCGCGGGACCGACTGGAGGCACGGACGAAAAGCCGGTCGGCTTGGTTTACATCGCGCTGGCCGACAACCTGAAAACCGAGGTCTCCGAGCGCCGCTTCCCCGGCGACCGCGAGCGCATTCGGCACTGGGCGACGCAGCAGGCGCTGGACATGATTCGCCGCCGGCTTATTTAGAGCGATTCCGGAGTTGGCGCT
>JBEKBO010000061.1:0-26348 GCA_050015355.1 Candidatus Korobacteraceae bacterium
CAGCAGATCTGCCAGAAACTGTTGCAAGCGCCTTACGCACTTCTCGACCTGGGCGTCGGTCATGCTCGCAACGGTAGCACCCGACGAAAGAACTGTCAATAACTTAACGTAGTAATACTAGGGTGGGCCACCCATAGCTTTTGGGTACGTGCCAAGAACAGGCCTTGCCATCGCCTTGGCTGGTGGCCCATTCAAGCCTTCTGTTGGCTTGAGTGGGGCAGTTCTTCCGCTTGCACGATCGCAGCGATGCATTGTGTTTTTCACTTCCTAAACTACCCCACTCAACGAAAATCGCGTTGAGTGGGCCACCAATGCAATCGCCGCCATGAGCATTGCGAGGGATAGCGCTACCGCTTCCGCGCCCTGTGCTCCTTCAGGATGCAGCGGTCCATCACCATAAAAATTCCCGCCTGGCGCGCTTTTTCCGCTGCCTCTTCGTGTACTACGCCTTCCTGCAACCAGAGCGCCGGCAGCTTCAGCCGGATCACCTCATCGACAATATCGGGCACAAAAACCGAGCGGCGGAAGACATTAACAATGTCGATCTTTTCGGGGACATCGCTCAGGGCGGGATAGGATTTCTCGCCCAGCGCGCTGGCAATCGCGGGATTGACGGGGATGATGTGGTATCCGTTGCGCTGCATGTACTCGGAAACGTCATAGCTAACTCTCATCGGGTTGTCGCTGAGCCCGACGACGGCTATGGTTTTGGCCTGCTGCAGTAATTGGGTGATGCGATCGGTGTCGTTTGGCATGAAGGCAGTTTTCCAGTGGGTACATCCCCCGAGATATTAGACTGTCATGGCGAGCGCCCGAACAGCTTCTTGCTTCTCGAATGTAATGCCGGGATACGCAGCTCGCACCGCTCCGGCCACAGGCGCTCGACGCTCCGGTCGCCATGACATTCCGTTCGGGATTCTCGGACACACCAATAACGGAATCGCTATCGCGGCGTCATTTGTTATGAGTCTTGCTCTTTTCCAAAAACGACTTTGTGGCGATGCGGCGCACCATGTCGGGGGCGCTGCGGTTCTTGATCAGGTTTTTCAAATCGACCAGCAGCAGGCTCTTGACCAGCGGTAGAGCGACTTCGAGCGGAGTGCGCGGATTGGAAGCGAGTGCTTTGACAACTCCGTAAACCTTCATGAAGCGGCGCCGGTGGGCGATGCCGCGCAGCACAACTTCCTGCACATTCTTCATGTTGGCGAATGACTCCATCTCTTGTTCACTCACCTTGGGGGACTCCAGCACGGCTACCGCCACCACGCGAACGCCGTCACGAATCAGGATCATGCGCTCCTCGCGGGAGCCGCGCATGGCTAGTTGCACGCGCTCATTCACGCTGAGAGAGGCGATTTTTTGCAGCGTGGAAAGTTGCTCGCGCTGCTCCGGCTTAATCACCTTCTGGTCAATCACGGTTGACGGGTCGCCCTTAACCAAGGGAAGCAGCTCGGCGAGTTCGTCTTTCTCGTCGGAAGAAACAACCGTCAGCTCGAACGGCACGTGCTGGTTGGCGGCAATTTCGTCGGCGTGCTCCTGCTGAAAGCGCGCAAGCGCCTCGGCTTCTTCATCGGAACTTTGCTCGACCTCGTGAAGGGCTTCTTCGATCTCGTGCCGGAAGGCCAAGGAATTACGATTGCTCCCCAGCGAAACCAGGAGCGACCGGCTGCGCCGATCGATGGCGGCAAAGATGATCCCTGGAATCATCTCGGAAGCAGCCTTCTCGGCAAATTGCGTCACCACCGGTTCGGTAACCGCCGGGTTCCGCAGCAGGGCGGCAATAATCGGCTTCCGCTCCGTGCCTGAGCGGAAGAAGAACTCGGCCACACTCGCGGGGGTGTCCGCTGCGCCGCAGATGACGGCCAATTCCTGTTCGTCCCACGCCTGCAATGACCTCCGCGCCTGTTCGCCCAGTTCGGGATGCGATGCGAGATGGACCAGGATTTCCAGGCGCGCCATCGGAGGGACGTTCAGCTTGCCGCAAGCGGCATTGTGCATGACCGCAGGCGGCGCGGACGAGCTGAGAATGAGGTCGAGAAGACTCGGCATGTCAACACGATTCCGCCACTTCGTTCAAGCTGCGCACAGTGGCGGCGAATTCATCGTACAGCGAAGCATACGGCTCCCGGGGCAACTTCTCAAGCAGTTCCCGGTAGTACCAAAGGGTGCCGTCCCGCCGGCCTTCGAAGCGGTTCCAAACCGGCGCTCCATCCCGGCGCAGGTCGCGCACGATGGAGCGGCAATTGTGAATTTTGTCGCCGAAGGAAACCAGCAGGGCCTCCATCGACTTGTGCGGAAGCGCCTGCAGGTATTGCTCCTTGCGGAAGCGCCAGGGCGGCTTGGGCTCGCCATCGGCATCGCTGCACTCGTAGACAATGCGGGCAACTCTTTCGCCGAACTCGCGGCGAATCCTGTCCAGTGTCGGTTGTCCGCCCTGATCTTCGACCGCATCATGCAGCAGCGCCGCGATGGCGGTATCCTCGTCGCCGCCATTCTCCAGCACAATGGCGGTCACCGCCAGCAGATGCGCGATGTAAGGCACATCCGACTTCTTGCGCGGCTGACGGCGGTGCAAATCGTGCGCCAGTTGAAGCGCCCGGTCGAACCTCGTCGAAAGAGGATTCTTCAGTTCGCTTTTCGCCACTTTCTCAGCTCCAACCGTCCGGCAAACTCGCGGACTCGCGGGCGGGCCGGCGGCATTTACACCTTCTGTTCGGCGCGCCTCATGAGCAGGTAGGCGCGGATGAACCCTTCGATGTCGCCATCGAGAACACGATCGACATCGCCGACCTCGAACTTCGTGCGATGATCCTTCACCATGCGATAGGGCTGCAAGACGTAAGACCGGATCTGTGAGCCAAAATCGATGTCGAGCTTGGAGTCTTCGATCAGCCTCGAAGTCTCACGCTTCTTTTCCAGCTCGAATTCGTACAGCTTGGAGCGCAGAATCTTGAAACCCCGTTCGCGATTCTTGTGCTGCGAGCGCTCGTTCTGGCAGCTCACCACGATCCCGGTCGGAATGTGGACGATACGCACGGCCGAGTCGGTGGTGTTGACGTGCTGGCCGCCGGCGCCGCCGGAGCGGTAAGTGTCAATGCGCACGTCTTCCGGCTTAATCACGATGTCGATGTTCTCGTCGATTTCCGGCGAGACAAAGACGCTGGCGAAGGAGGTGTGACGCCGCTTGGCCTGATCGAATGGCGAGATGCGCACCAGGCGGTGTACTCCGATCTCGCCGCTGAGCAGACCGTAGGCGAACTCCCCGCCGACACTGAAGGTGGCGGACTTGATGCCCGCCTCTTCGCCCGGTTGATAATCGTTTAGCACGGTTTCGAAGCGGTGACGTTCGCACCAGCGCAGGTACATGCGCATCAGCATCTCGGCCCAGTCCTGCGATTCGGTGCCGCCAGCGCCGGGATGGATGGTCACGATGGCGTTATTGCGGTCGGTTTCGCCCGAAAGCAGCGTCTCGGTTTCCAGGCGTTCGACGGTCTCGCGCAAGGAATCCAACTCGCGCTTCAGGTCTTCCTCAACGCGCTCGCCTTCGCGGGCCAGCTCGAAGTAGGCGGAGATGTCCCCGCTACGTCGCGCCAGATCGCCGTCGGTTGCAAGCGCGTCTTCCAGGCGTTTGCGCTCACGCATTACCTTCTGAGATTTTTCAGAATCGGACCAGAAGTTTGGATTTGCAACCAGCTTTTCCAATTCGGCGAGCTGCCCTTGCAATCTGGGCGGGTCAAAGATACTCCCGAAGCTCGTGGACCTTCCCCTTCAGGGCAGCGTATTGCTGTTCGAGTTCATCAAGCATGCTATGTTATGGCTCCTAGAACAATTTAGAAATTAGTCTATCCTTCGCTGCGAGTTGTCATCGTGAGGAGGTTCGCCGCTTTTGCGAACCGACGTGACGATCTATGCATTTCACCGATCATCATCCGAAGGCCGGAAAAAGCAAATACATGGACCCTCACGTCGCGTCCTCACGGACGCTCCTCAGGGTGACACCCTGGAATAGTCGTTTTGGGAATACACCAACCCTCCCACTGCTCTAGAGCAGTTTAGAAATTAGTGCATTCCGCGTTCACCACGGCTTCGGTGATTGCAGCCTTCGCTACACTGGCTGGGGTTGCGTCATGTGGGCGCCCAAACGCCTGCGGAACAGCAACCCGACCAGGGAAATTATCGCACACAGACAAGGGAACCAATCGCCGTATCGGGTGTAGAAGGTGGTCTCGGCGCGCAGTGAATAGGGAGCAAGCAGCGTGGTTCGCGTGCCCGTGGGAGCTTGCGCCACCACGCGGCCAAACGGATCGATGGAAGCGGTAATTCCCGTGTTCGTAGCGCGCAGCAGCCAGCGCTCGTTCTCGATGGCGCGCATGCGTGCCACGTTCAGGTGTTGCTCGGGTGCCCCGGAGTTGCCAAACCAGCCATCGTTGGAGATGTTGACGAATACCTGGGCGCCATGATCGGCAAACTGACGCACCTCTCCCGGGAACACCGACTCATAACAGATGAACACGCCCAGTTTCGCCGCGCCCGCATCGAGCGGCCAGCGGTCGCTGCCACGGGCAAACGTGCCCACCTCACGCGTGAGCGATTGCGCGAAGCTCAACAGCCGCTGCAAAGGGATGTACTCCCCAAAAGGCACCAGATGTACCTTGTCGTAGCGGGCCGCGATCTGTCCTTGAGGGTTGACGAGAGCGGCGGAGTTGTACAACAGGTTCTCACCGCCGGCGGCCGGGCGCACTCCTAGACTGCCGGCTACGACAAAGTCATTCGTCCGCCGGGCAATCGCCGAAATCGTCGAGACGAATCGGTCATCATTCAGGAAAAATGGGGCCGGCGACTCCGGCCAAACAATGAGGTTTACCTTTGCGGAGCCCGGCGGAATCGTGCTGATAGCGTCGAGCGACTGGAGAAGGCCATTGTACTCCGCCGATTGCCAGCTTTCGCGGATCGGAACATTCTGCTGCACCAGAAGCGCATGGCTATCGACCGGAAGGCGGTCGAGTTCGATGTACTGGGTAAGTTGCAGAAAAACGGCGGTTGCCAGAGTGGCCGCCAGCATGAGCCGGCGGCGCGGAGGACGCACCAGGAAAGCGGCCGCGAAAGCGGCGTTCACCAGCGCGATTTCAAATGACAATCCATAGACCCCGGTCAAGGTGGCGATTCGCGAAAGCGCGGTGTTGGCGACCTGAGTGGTCCCCAGCAGGTCCCAGGGAAAACCGACCAGATAAGTTCTGAGCAGTTCGACCGCGACCCACAGGAACGGAGCCAGAAACAGGGCTCGGCGGCTATAACCCGCGCGAGCGCGCGCGGCCCAGGCAACCAGCGCGGCGAAGACCGCTTGGTGCAGCCCGACATACAGGGAAAACAGCAGCAGCAATACGGCGGAGACTGCCCTGCTCAGGCCTCCGTAGTAATGCATTACCGAAAACACCCAGTAACAGCTACCGAGGTAAACGACGGTTCCGCACACCCAGCCCAGAAGAAACGCCTGGCCGACCGATGCGGGAGCAAGATAGGAGAATGTTTCTTCGGCGAGCAACTCCGCCGCATCGGCTTCGCGCGCCCGCAAGACGGCGTAGATCAGCGGAGCAAGGCAGACCCAGCTCAGGTAATAAAGTCCGGGCTTCGGGAAGACGAGAACCTGCAAGATCGCGGAACTCAAGACCAGCAACCAGGCACTCTTGTGGAGCCGGGTCAACTGCCTCAGACTGGAAACCAGTCGTCTCCTGTGCGATACGCGCGCCTCGCCTCGATGGGTCAGTGTAGTGTTCACCGTTTTTCTCTTTGGCGGCGGAACCTGTGAAACTGATGATCCTCAACCTTGCGGCAACTCAGCCATTTCCAGTGCACAGCGTTCTCTTTTGAGAGTCCGCCGCTAAAGGCGGTGGGCCGGATCTGCAAGGGAGCCCGGGAACCTTCCGGCTGCGGCGTGTGCAATCCCACTTCGATCGGCGAAACCGTCAGGAACTTCTCGTCGATCAGATCCAGCTCGAGCATGTTCGAGTACATAGCGGGTCCGCCTTCACAGAGCAAATAGCGGATGCCGAATTGGCGCCGAAGCAGGCATACAGCTTGCTTTAAATCGACGCGCTGCCCTTCTCCGCAGGCTATCACGCGGACCTGGGGTGATTGTCGCAGTTGCGAAGCGAGTTTTTCGGCGGCGCCGGACGTAGTCAGCAGAAAAGGTTCGACGCTGCTGCCGTCGAAGGCAGCATAGCGGTCAAACTGGATATCGCTTGAGCCTGTGAGAAAGATATTTCGTTCCGGCCCGCGGCGCAATTTCTCCCGCAATTCGCGGATTGCCGGATCGACGATGCGGAACACGGGACCTCGCGGCCCCGGCCGGCCCAGCCCGGTTTCGGTTCGGAGTGTACCCATTCCTATCAGTACGGCATCGGCATGCGCGCGCAGCAGATCCATCAGCCAGCGGTCTTCGGGCGATTGCGAAATATCCGAGCCGGCGGCCTCGGCGCCCAGCAGCGAGACGATTCCGTCCAAAGTCTGCACGAAGTTGGCGAAAATCCAGGGGCGATCCGGCGGAGCCGGCGGAAACCCGAGCTCGCCGTAGGCGGCATAAACCGGGTCTGCCAGCTCGGAACGCTCGCCATGATCGAACAGAACTTCAAAATCACGCATCGATTGTCCCGCTACAAAGATTCCCGTTGATTACGAATTGATGAATATTGACCTCGTGCCTAACGCCACAAACCTTAGCTGAATCGAAGCACCAAGAGCTTCCGTAACAATTCGGATTTACATCTCTGCCGTCCTTCTCCGCCATCAAAAGAAGCATGACTTGGAAACGGCCCAATCGTATGCACGTCATTCGCGAGTCCGAGGCGAACGAGAGCATCGGTGAAGTGTACAACGACATCAAGTCGACCTTAAGCCTCCCACAAGTCCCCTTGTTTTTTCAAATGTGTGCCGCCAGCGGAGCGTTTCTGCCGCAGTTGTGGGAGGCGGTGAAGCCGGTCGTGCGCACCCGCACATTCATGAATGCCGCACAGCGGCTGCGAGCTGATGCGTATACCCGCATGCATAATTACTTCGAGATTCCCGCGGCCTCGGACAGCTTCGGTCTTGCCGGGCCGACGGAACTTGCCGCCACAGTGGAACTATTTCACTACCAGGACGGAGCGTTGCTGTTGCTGCTGTCACTGGCGGCCGAGGCTCTCGAAAATCCTATCGGTCAACATTTCGTTTCTCGCGAAGAAGGCTCCCCGCCACCATTCAGCTTCGCGCCCATGCTGGTCGAAGAAGAAACCGCTGATCCGGGAACAAAAAATATCTTCGCCGAGACTCGCCGGCATTACGGCCTGGGCGTGGTGCCGATTGAATTTCGCGCGCTGGCTGCCTGGCCCGCCTTCCTGAATCAGCACTGGCAGCTTTGGAAGCAGATGGCCCAATCGCCGATCCTCGCCGCCTGCGAACGTCAGTTGTGGCTGCATTCGATCGAGTTGGCGCACGCGCTGCCGGGTCCGGTGGAGCTGTCTCTGCGGCAGAATGGCATGAGTGAGGAAGAGTTTTCGAGCATTGTCCGGTTTACGAACAACTGGAATCGCGCCTCTGCCATGCTGCTGCTGCAAATTGCCGCGGCAAAAATCTCCACCGAAGGCGGTAGCGTTCACGCGCAACCCAAGCAAGAGAGCAGGCAAAATCAGGCGGCATAGGCGTGAGGCGCGCTCGCCCTGGCAAGTTTTCATCGATTACCCAATTGCAACTGCAACCGAACGCCAGGCGGCGAAGAACTCAGCGGCGCCCCAGTGCGAAGGCGACGATGGTGTTACCGCGCCTTCCCGTGCTGCGTTGCAAGCGCTTGAGGAGCTTTGTCTCTAACTGATCCGTATCGGCGTGAAGCTCGCAGGCGGCAATCTGCTCCGGCGTTGCGCCCTGAAAGCATAGTTCGCAAACGCCAAGCCCGCCTTCGGAACGCACCGGAGGCCCGAAAACCCGGCAGGTCATCGGACGCGCCGCGTACAGGTCGCACCTGCCAGTCTCGGGGTCCAGCACCGGACAGGGCTCATCGTTGGCAAACTCTTCGAACTCGTCCGTGTCGTCGGCAACTACACCCGTGGACGCGTCACCGGGAAAATCAGCCTGGAGACGGCGCATGGCAGCCTGGGCGCGTTGGCGAACCCTCTGCGCGCGCTCGGGATCGCGCTGTTCGAGCTCGGCCAAACCTTCCCGCAAGCGCAGGGCGTCGAGTTGGCTGATCGCAAAGACTCCGATGCAGCACTGCGTGCAGCCGGGACGGCACGCCAGCCATGATCCGCTCCTGCGGACAGAGTCCTCCAGTGCGGCATCAACGATCTGCACCAGCTCGCGATCTCCGCTCTGAATCGATTTCGGACTGCACATCCTGAAATGGTACCTCTATGCGTCAGCGGCACGCCAGCTAGGGCAATTTCCCCAGTGTTCAACACCGTGTGCTTTGCTATCTAGTCATACGGCATGTCGCGCGATACTGGCCTCGACCAAAGCAGAAACAACCCTGAACTCTTTGTTGTTTCCGATAAGCGGTTTGTCGTGCTAAACTCCCATCGTGCAAGCATTTTTATTATAAAAAAGTGATAATAATTTGCCAGCAAGATCCTCTTGAAAAATCACAAAAAAGTGATAGAGTTTCCACGTGAACCAGAAGAACCCAAGGAGTGGGTCTTCCACGACTGGGGTCGGGGTAACGCGAACCCTATTGAAGCGTGGGTGCAAGGATTATCTGATGAAGCGCGAGAGAAACTGAATTCTCTTCTGAAGACAAACCGGAAGGTCCAGAACTTTGTTAGCTGGGTAGGCTTCAAGAGATTCATGCGGGGCGAGCTCAAAAACGAAAAAATCTTTGAATTGGAATTCTACGCCGACAAGCGGGCTTATCGATTGTTAATGGTGAGCGGAGAGAAGCGTAAGCACGCCGTTATCCTGATAGGGTGCTACCACAAACAAAAGGTTTATGAACCGCCCGACGCCCTGAATACAGCATACAAGCGCGCAAAAGTATTAAAAGGTGGGAAGGCAACAACACATGAGCGAAAGATCGAAGAAGATTTCTAAGCTCCTATCCAACGCCCAATATCGTGCGGAATATATCAAATCAAAACTTGATGTTTTGATTCCATCACAAATCAAGGCGCTGCGTGGTGAAGTCACTCAAGCCGAACTCGCAAAACAAGCAGGGATGCTTCAATCGCGAATTTCCGCTATGGAGACTCCAGGAAGAACCAATTTCAATTTAGAAACATTGGTGCGCCTTGCCGCAACCTTCCGTGTAGCTGTTGTGGTCAAATTCGTTCCATTCAGTGAACTCTTGCGTTGGGAAAATGGCTATTCGCAGGACACATTCTCAGTTACACAACTTGAGCACGATATCGGGTTTCTCAACCCGTCATCCACAAATTTCGATACCGAGAATCTTTTGGTGGGACAGGGCGTGACCCCACTGTCCAAACAGCCAGCTGGGCCTCTTAGAATCGAGGGAGCCAATCGTCTCACTGAATATGGGAATTTGGAACAGATGCCGATGGCTCTACAACCAATCGCCAGGAATCTTGCCCGGAACCTGAGCGCCCAAGACCCTCCAGCGATATCTGAGTTTTCACAACAGGCAGCAGTATAGGAATCCTATGGCAGAACAAAAAACAAACGCACCCAAAATAACATACACAAAGCCCGCTGATCGCGGATTTCCCTCTGTGTACTCAAATAACGTGGCGATCGGAAGTACCGCATTCGATGTTCGAATCATATTTGGGGAAGTTCTAGACACGCACGGCGGTGAACTCGTGATAGAACAGAGGGTTCAAGTGACGATGGCATGGTTAGAGGCAAAGTTACTGAAGGATATTCTCACACAACGAATCGATGGCTACGAAAAGGCTAATGGCCCAATTAAACTGCCAGGTGTATCGACCGAGCCAAACAAAACTGATCCCTCGTAGCACGATCCGCACGGCGGCTTGGCTGAAGTCCTGCCTTCGGGAAACGACTTTCAAGGCGGGTATTACCTTATTGTATTACCGTTGTAACTTGCGCAAACGAAGCCTACTGAAGCAGAGTGTTTGTAGTCGGCTCAATCTTCTTCTGGTTTGACTCAATGAAGTCGTAAACGTCTTCGGGCTTAACTCACCAAGAACTGACCCCAGCTTTCGAGCTGGGGTTTGCCATATAGTGCCGCACATACCCTGGATGAACCCCCGGCGTGGGTGATACTACGTCTCGTAGACTTCCCGGCTGCCAAGGCTGCGCTGCAAACTGAGATAGGCTTCGCGCGTCATCGGCGGCTTGGACTTGGCTATCACCTCGCGAGCCAGCCGTGCCCCGTCTCCCAAGAGGTCCACGGCCATTGCCGCCAGCATCTTAGCCGTGGTCACGTAGGCCAATGGCTTGTCATGGATTTTATAGTCGGCGCCATGGCCGGTGCCGCGCGCTCCGCCCACAAATGGATGGAGCACCGGCATAACCTGAGATAGGTCGCCCATATCGGTCGAGCCGGTTTGGTGTCCAATAACCCCGTAGTGCTCCTCTCCGATTAAGCGCACCGCATTGGAGCGGAAGTGCGTTGTCATGGTCGGGTCGCATGCCATCGGCATGTAGCCGGGCCAGGTCTCAATCTCAACCTTGGCCCCCAAGGCGAGTGCGCCGGCGCGCAAAGCACGGTCAACCTTGCGGGCAGCGTCGACAATCGCCTCCACGGTCTTGCCGCGCACGTAGGTCTCAAGCCGGACCTCGGCGGGAATGACGTTTACCTGCGAGCCGCCATGGGTAATGATCGGGTGCACACGGATGCTGTCCTCGTCGCGAAAGGTCTCGCGCAGGGCATTAATCGCGGTGAGGCCGACATGGGCCGCGTAGAGGGCATTGATGCCCATGTGTGGCATGCCGCCGGCGTGGGCGGCACGGCCAATGTAGCGAGCAGTCTTGCCGACGAAGCCATTGTTAGAGACGGGGACGGCTGCCTTCCCCTCTTCCGGCCGGGGCGTCAGGTGGATCATCATGGCCAGGTTTACGTCGTCGAAGTGGCCGAGGCGAAGGAGTTCGGGCTTGCCGCCAAGGAATTCAAGCCGGCCTGCTCGAACCTGCTCGACCCGCCAGGCGATGTCCACATACTCCTCAGCCGGGACCGCAAACAGTACCACGCGACCGGCCAGGTGCTCGGCCGCCTGGGCGCCGACAAGGCCCATAGCGGCGCCGAGCAGCCCGGCGATCTGGGCGTTGTGACCGCAGGCATGGGCAGCACCGGTTTCCGGATCAGCCTCGGGGTGGCCGGTAACTACCAGCGCATCGAGTTCACCCAGCAGGGCGAATGTCGGACCCTCGCCCGCACCCCCGGCGAGTTCGGCGCGGACGCCGGTGAGAGCAAGGCCGGTGCGCGGGCTGAGTCCGAGTTTGCCAAAGGCTTCCTCGACAATGCGGGCCGCCTTCACTTCCTTAAACCCGAGCTCGGGCTGGCGGCGGATCTGCTCGCCAATGGCGACGATTTCTTCGCTCCGGCGGTCAATCGCTTCGAAAACGGACTGCTTCAACTCTTCCTTCGTCATGTCGCTCTCCGCACGAGACCGGATTCGCGGAAGGTATATCCCGCGAAGAAGCCGGGCATACGGGGTCCCCGGCAAACGCTTGGCGTTTGCTGGGGTGACATACGGCCCGGCGGTGCTAGTACTGGGTACATCAACCTTGAAGCGCGCTCGATAAAGCGGTCGCTCCAGCAGAATGCGGCCGCTGTACAGCCTGTCTTGTTACGGACGCCTACTTGCCCATCAGGAACTGAGCAATGGCCGCCGCGAAGAGAAATGTCCCTGCGTTGGCGGTTAACGAGGTCACGACGATGCGCCAACCCAGCCGCCTGAACGCCGGCAGGTCTTTGGCGATCGACAGGCCCGCATAGGCAAGAATCGGCGTGGTGAGGGCCATGAAGTTGACCTTCGCGGTGACGGCCGCAATCGGAGCGGCCCAGGGGCCGAGCGGCGCCGTCGCCAGCATGCCGACAAGCGAAACCCAGCAAACGATTGGGATCTTGACGGGGATGAGACGAGCCAGAACATTGCCGATGAGCGCCACTACCACGATTCCCAGCATCCCAACCAGCGCGCTCTGCGGCAACGTGTGGTAGGTAATCCAATTCCCTCCGACCAAAGTCGCCGCCGCCGCCACGAATGTCACCGTGAGTTTCAGCGCCCAGGTTAAGTTAACGGATACGGGGGCCTGAGCCGCCGGCGCCAGGTCCGTCGCTTCGACCGAAATCTTACCCCGCGTGCGCTTGGGAGAGATAAGAGGCTCCAACCGGCGGTAGACCATGTTGGCAAACGGAAGCGAGACGAAAAGCGTGACATAGGTCCCGATCGATGTCGTGACCAGGTTGCTGGCGGCGGCAAAAGCCGCAACATCCTTCGCCACTTCAGCCGGTTGTCCGGCGGCAATTGCTCCGGCGGCGGCGGCCATCATGCTCGCCGAACCCACTCCGGCGCCCATGGCGAGCGCAATCGGATGGAAGATACCCAGGCTGCTCACCGTGCTGGCCAGCAGCGCGATAAAGATAGCGCCGACGACGGTGCCGGTGACGTACTCGGCGAGCACACCACGGCCCTCGGGCGAGCCAAGACCATATTTCTCCGAGATGATTGCCAGACTGGGCTCACGCCCGATCGAGAAGGTGGCGCCGACAGCCTCTCGCTTGACGCCGAGCAGCAGCGCGATCGGCAGCGCAAACAGCACGGTTCCAAAAAAATGACCAAGTTCCTGGAAGGTGAGCGCCCAGCCGGAGTGCAGGAGCCTGGGGATAGAACCCCCTACCAGCAGCGCCAGCTTCGCCGTGAGGAGGAGGACCGAGATCGTGACCATGGCGGAGGCTCGGTATTGCAGCGGTTCATCCACGCGTACCGCACTTGGAATGCGCGAGCTTGCGATGCTGATAACTCCGCCAACCAGCAGCGCATAGAGCATCGGGAACAGCACCAGTTTGCCGACCCCAATCGAGAAGCTTATGTTGCCAATCGCTTCGGTGGCGAAGACGATCGCAAAAACCCAAAGGTGTAAGGTCAGATCTCTGACGTTTGTCGCGCCTGGTTGGGCGGGGGCTGGTGTGGCAATAGCAGCCTGACTCATGCGTGCTCTCCCTGGGCCGACTCATTGGCAGATGCGGCCAGTGGGCACAAGTGCCGGCTGTGGACAGCGATCAGAGAGGCGCTCCAGCGCACCTTGATACAAGGACTTGCTTCAAGCCGCCTGCGCTCCCGGCAGTCACCAGCATATGCAATTGTGCTTGCTTGCTGTGAACTTTACAGAACGCAACCTGGCGAAGCAATAGAAAACACCTGGAGAAGCACATTTCAGATTTCAGATTGAAGATTTCGGGTGAAGATTGACGGTATCGAGCTTCCGGCCACAGGCATCTTCAATGCTTCAATTTGAAACGTTCCGGCTCTTCCAATCTGAAATCTGAAATCTTCAATCTGAAATCCGTATACGCGTTCGTGCTAAAAGGGACGAACGTTATTTGCAGCCCTATCGCGTAACTGCGTCATACATGGCAGCAAAGAATTCCGCTCCGTTCTGCATTACCTTATCGTCCACGTCGAAACAATTGCTGTGGTGACCGCCCCCGATCGGGGTCCCCAGCAGAATCTCCAGCGCTTTGCCGCCTCGCTGCTGCACGCGCTGCATGAAGACGCACATGTCTTCGGAGCCGTTGGTTGAACAGGCGGGCACAACTTCTTTCACCGAAGGCAGCGAACTTGCCACTTTATTCCCGAGTTCGATCAATTCGGGCGAGTTCAGCGCGGCCACGGTACTGGTTGCGGGTTTTATCTCCAATCCGAGATCGTACATTTTGGCGGCGCCGTGGAGCACGTCCATGGCCCTGCCGACCATGTATTCGTTGACCTCGTTGGTGACCCCGCGTGTCTCCATGCGGAAGTAAGCCTTTTCCGGAATGATGTTCCAGGTCGTGCCTGCCTGCATGACGCCGACATTGACGCGCGACGCACCGGTGCCGTGCCTGGAGATGGCATACAGGTTGGTAATCGCGGCGCACGCCCCAAGCAAAGCATTCTTGCCGAGATCGGGCCGTACGGCGGCATGCGAGGCGCGTCCGGTGTAGGTGACCTCAAAGCGATTCATCGCCAGCCAATCGAATACGTTCAGGCCGATTTTGCCTGTTTCTTTCACATTGATGCCGACGTGCGCGCCGAACAGGTAGTCCACATCGTCGACGACCCCCATGGGCACCATCGTAGCGGCGCCGCCAAGATTCTCTTCGTTTGGCTGAAAGATGAACTTGATAGTGCCCTTGACCTTGTCCCGGTTCTCGGCGAAGTAGCGTGCCATGAGCAAACCGAGTGCGGTATGAGCGTCATGCCCGCACATGTGGGCATAGCCCTTGTTTTGCGAGACGTATCCTCCCGCCACGGGCGGGTGCGACGGATCGCTCGACTCCAGGATCTCAAGCGAATCGATATCAAAGCGGAACGCGACCGTCGGACCGGACTTCGCACCCTTCAGAATTCCGACTGCTCCGGTAAAGCCGCCTTTGGCCGGCGCAATGAACTTTTCCTTGATGCCGGCTTTGAGCGCCCGATCATACTCGGCTTGCAGGGTCGCTTCATCAGGCACGACAAGCCGTTTATTTTCGTCAATGATCTCTTTGCCCAACTGCAGTTTGTAGCCCCAGTCAAAGAGCTTCTCCGCCACAAACCCTGTGGAGTAGAACTCCAACCAGGCCGGTTGTGGGTTGCGGTGCAACTGGCGACGCCATTGCAACGCTTCCTCGAAATGGCTGGCAATGGACTCTTCCGGTTTATGATTTGTACACTGTTTCATTTTGCATTCACGCTCGCTTGAAGTTGTTCCTCAAACCCGCTGCGCTGAGCGGTAGTGATCAGGCTGACTTCCCCTCTTTCGGATGTCATCCTGAGCGAGCCGGGGCCCCCGGCGGCGGCCGCTTTTTGCCGTTGCTGGGGTGGGGGAGCGAAGGATCTATGCATTTTCCCTGCGCTGAAATACATAGATTCTTCGCCTCCGCCTGAATAGCGTCTTGCTTGTCGAACGCAGCGTCGGGCCGGGGTCCCCGACAAGCCCGTTGTTGGCTTGTTGGGGTGGAAGGGTACGCAGCTTGGCTGCTCCGGCCCCAGGCGCTCGGCGCTCCGGCTCAGAATGACATCTCCATTAAGTTACTCGACCTGTGACGCACTACGCTAGGAGGATGCTCGCTTCCGTTGCCAGGGGCGCTTGGGCCGGGAGGAATCGGGCAAGTCGCGGTCTTTGACGCGATCATAGGTATACGCCTCGCTCACCGATCCGAGCGACTCATTGTAAAGACTCGTCGCCCCGATGGCTTCTTTCAGTTCCTCGCTGAAGCTATGCAGAGCCTTCAAGTGCTCGGCGGTGGCCGAAATCTCCGCCTTGGAGGTTTTCAGAAACTTCTGGTAGCCGCGGTCAACCAGCTTGGCTATCTCGCCGCTGATGAGGTTTCCGGGATAAGCGAAAATTCTTACCCCGCCATCCTGCGTTTTTTCGATGGCGGCGGAGCATTTGTACTTCTTGAGAAAAATGCGATTCGCGGTGCCGGGAGCCTCCAGCAGTTCAAAATCGTGGGAGCGAAGCCAGTTCACTGCTTCGTCAAAAGTTCGTGGAGCAATCGTTTTCGCCATGTCTCCTGCTCAGATGCGTAAGCCGGGCCTCGCCATTCGGCGCGCTTTCGGCAGCCCGCCGAATTGCTGCACAGTGTAACTTTGCCCCGCCCGGCCATCACAGGCTCACCGGATTACGCGCATCGTATTAACCCGCTGCCTGCCGCGGCATCAAATTTCGCACATCGCGCGGGTCCACGGCAATCGCTTTGCTCGAATGTTTACACACTGGAGCTTGCTTCTTTACAAAAAAAGAAACAGAATGTCTGTCCAGAGCGGTTTGGCGAATGGTATTTCCCGTGAATCAGCCGGGCGTTCACCCGGCGAACGCTTTGGCGTTTGCTGGGGTAACATTGAGCCCGGAGGCGAAGTCAGGATACACCAACAAGGAAACTGCTCCAGGTGACAAGGTGCTGATCATTCCGGCAACAGAGTTGCGAAAAATGCGCGAGCACGCCGAGCGCGAATATCCGAAGCAGTGTTGTGGCCTGCTGCTTGGTTCGCGCCGTGACCATGACAAGCATGCCTTGCGCGCGCAAGCATGCCGCAACGCCGCCCCTGCGCCCGCGGAAAGCTTCCTGGTTGCCCCGCAAGAGTTGATCGAGTGGCAGCGCTGCGGCCGCGAACAGCAATTCGAGATTCTCGGTTTCTACCACTCGCACCCGGATCAACCCGCGAACCCCTCGGAGCAGGATGTCAGCCTCGCCTGCTGGACGAACTGCTCGTACGTGGTTCTCAGCGTGGAAGATGGAGTGCTGACGGTGCTTCGTTCCTTCACCCCCGCTATGGAAGCCGACAAAGCAACGCTGTTAGAGGAACCCGTCAAGATCGAGCGCGAGATCGCGCAACCCGACGCTGTTCCGGCTTAGCCGGGTGCGCGGAAGGTATACCCAAGCAGAAGCCGGGCGCTCGGGGTCCCCGGCAAACGATGCTTTTAGCGTTTGCTGGGGTGAAGTTCAAGCCCGGCGGTGATATTGAGGGGTATACCAACCGTGGAATTGCTCTAGCCGGCCGGTCCACCTGCGGCGCGCCGCCCGTTATTGCACCCGCTCGTTATCGGCGCGATTCCACATCTGCTCGAAAATCTGTCGAAATGCCCCTACCTGTGCGGGGTCGCTGGTGAAATGCGCATTGTTGTCTTGCCGCTTGAGCCCGCTGGGAGACCAGTTGGCGGAGCCGTCGCGCAGCAGCGAGCCGTCAATCAAGTAGGCTTTCAGATGCATCAATTCGTGGCTTCCCTTTACGCGGATCTGGATGCCGCGCTCGCCTCGCAGCATCCCGGTTGTCGTTCCACGATTGCGCTGCGCGGAATTGCGCTGCTCCTCTTCATACTGCTCGCGGTCACGATAGAGGCGAATCTGCACGCCGCGCCGGGACAGCTTAATCAGCTCCTCCGCCACATAGCGGTCGGTAAAGGCGTACATTGCGATGTCAACGGTGTGTTGCGCGCTATCGAGCCGCTCGCGATCAATCTGTTCCAGGTTTTCGAACGGAGAATAGTGCTGCCCGGCTGCGGCGTTGCCCGCCAGGGCGGTGCGGGTGAGGAGACGCGAAGCGCCGTCGTGTTTCGATTTGAAGCTCGACTGGAAATAAAGTACTGATCCTGTCAGAACAACAACGATGGCCAGAATAGCGCTTATGGGGCTGCCGTTCCGCGGGGCCATCAGCGGCTTCTCCGTCCGGCGGTTGAAAAATGCTCCCACCCTCCTGGTTCCAGCTCAGTCGTATAACCGTTTTCGTGTTCGATCACGATTTCGTTGCCCTCGTTGATGTAGCCAATCCGGGTAATCAACACGCCGGCGATCTCCTTGGCCAGTCGCCGCGACGGAGCCGCGGTGAACAGCAGTTGATATTCGTCTCCTCCGTGCAGAGCGTGGCGCCGTTCCACTTCGTGCCGTCCGAGACTGGCAATCGGCAGAGCGCGCTCGATGATCGTCGCCCCCACGCCGCTGGATTCGCAGATGTGCCTCAGGTCGGTGGAGAGTCCGTCACTGATATCGATCATCGCCGACGCCAGCTTCTTCGTCCGCAGTTGCCGCCCAACCGCGATCCGTGGCTCAGGATAGAAATGCGCGGGAAAAGCGGCAGCCCGAAACTTGCGTTCCGGATTGGCAAACATCTGCTCCAGCAAAGCCACTGGCGCGCCCAATTCGCCGGTCACAAAAATGCTGTCGCCGGGCCGCGCTCCGGAACGCAGGATCGCCTGACCTGCCGGAACCGAGCCCACGACCGTAATATCAGCCAGCACCCCGGTGGGCGACTGAGCGGTGTCGCCTCCCGCCAGGGTTACGCCGAAACGCTGCGCGAGCGCCAACATGCCTTTCACGAACTGGTCGGCCCAGCGCTGCGGCAGGTCCGAGGGGAGCGCCAGCGACAGAAAGAACGCCAGCGGCTCACCGCCCATCGCGGCGATATCGCTCAGGCCGCGGGTAAGGCAGCGGTGTCCGACGGCGTCCGCCGGATGCCACCCGCGGCGAAAGTGAACGCCTTCCAGGCTGAAGTCCGTGGTCACTAGCAACTCGTGACCCTCAGGCACGCGCAGCACGGCGCAGTCGTCGCCAATGCCGGTGGCGATCAGCTTCGAGCCGTGGCGTGCGCGGGAGGCCTGGGCGATACGTTCAATCAATTTGCGTTCTGAAAGCGGCATTCATTGCCTCTGCGGGCGAAGCCTTGCACTAGTTTAGCGAAACGTGTGTCCGATGTAGCAACCGGGCACGCGGAGCCCCCGGCGAACGAGATTATCGCAGGCGGCGGAGGAAGAGAACAGCCTGTCGCGGAATGGTCCTCTCCCAGCTAGACCGGATTCGCGGAAGGTCCCCAGCGAAGCAGCCGGGCGTACGGGGTCCCCGGCAAACGCAGCCTTTGGCGGTTGCTGGGGTGACATCCGAGTCCGGCGGTGATATTTAGGGGTATACCGAATGTGCAAGTGCTCTAGCAGCAACCGATCGCAAATTTCCCGAAAACGAACGAGCAGGTCGCCCGATGTTTACGGCAGGAGGCAGCGACGGGGTAAACAGGGCGGCAAATCCGGCAACTCTCGCATCCAAATAAACGCGTTGGGACTTTAAATGCGGAGTGCGTAGTCTAGAAACACACAAAATAGGACAGTCCAAGCCCCTTTGTACTCCCGGCAGAGTGAATGCCGGATTGACAACAGCCGGAGCGGTTGTTAGCCTTTTCCAGTTCCGTTTACCAACAGCTCTGAGTAGGTTGTGTTCCGCTCGCTACGGAGCTTACGCCCGAGATTGCTGGTCCGCCGTGGACCATCGCGCTTCGGGACCCTTGAATTGCCCGAGGAACAGAGTTTTGCGCAAACGTTTTTATATTCTTTTTGTAGCTCGCGATGCGGAAGGACATCTTCGCAAGATACCGATATCGCTGCACTACGTATATGTGTTTCTGGCCGGGGCCATTATCGGCATGCTCACGATTACGGGCATGGCGGGCTCCTATACGCGGATGCTTCTCAAGACCGAGCGGTTCAACGAACTGCGCAATCAGAAGGAGCAGCTCAGGGACCAATACTCGAAGCTGGAACAGGTTTCTCACGAGAAAGACATCCAGGTAGCCTCGCTCGGCTCGATCGCCTCGGAGGTCTCGGCGCTGTATGGGTTGAAAGCCGACTCCCGACTGGCGCAGGGCACGCAGTTAGAATCCCCATCCAATGAGTTCCAGTCGTCGCTTGACAGGCTCTATGTGTTGCGCCGGTCTGCTCTGAGTGGAGGTGCCAGTGCCGGTCTGCAATCCGGAAGCGGCGCCGCGACCCTTAACGATTGGCTGCGCGCTGCCGCGGCTCCCACGCTGTGGCCCGTGGAGGGCAAAGTCACCAGTTCGTTTGGCGAGCGGGTTGACCCATTCAATGGTGAGGGTGCGTTCCACAGCGGCGTCGATATTTCTACCGCCTATGGCACTCCGGTGCTGGCCACTGGCGACGGCACGGTTTCTTTCGCCGATTTCATGAGCGGTTACGGACGCATCATCAAGATCGAACACGGCCACGGGGTCACGACGCGTTACGGACACCTCTCGGGATTCGCGGTGGCCGCGGGACAGAACGTCAAGTGTGGCCAGGTAATCGGCTACGTCGGCACCACGGGACGCGTTACCAGTCCTCACCTGCACTACGAGGTGCGCATCGGCGACACCCCGGTGAATCCGTACAAGTACCTGCGCACGACCGTTGCCCGCGCCTCCCACTTCGGGGCCGGCGACTAACAGACTGCGGAAGACGCAGTGATGGGGTCATCCCAAGACCCTTGCATAAGCGCCTCTGGCTTACGTCCGCGTCTCATTCTTGCCCCACGCATCTGTAGCTGATCCAGGCGGAGACTTTTCAGCGCGCGAAAACGGCACGTTATCTAAGCGCTGTTGCGGGCACCATTGCGTCGTCGAGAGGCTCGTCAAGGGTGGCGAGAACTACGAGGCACAACACGGAGCAAAGCGCGAGGAACAGAAAAACACTGTTCCAGTTGTACCGGTCCAGGATCATGCCCACTGCCAACGGAGTGAGTGCGCCGCCAAGTTGTCCGCCGCTGTTGATGATGCCGAATGCAACCGGGTACGTCTCCTTGGTGGTTACGCCCATCGGGTACACGGCGAATGCGGAGTATCCCAGAGCAAGCAGCAGACCGGTCATAAACAGCATAAAGCCCAGGTACGCTGCGCTGTTCGGCGCATAGACGAGAGCGTACATCGTAAGCACTGTGCAGAACGCGCTGACCAGCATCAGCGGCTTACGACGTTTGTTCAGCAGCCAGTCCGAAACGACGCCGCCAAGCAGGTTGCCGAGCACGGCTCCCACAAATGGCGCGGATGCAAGGAATCCCATTTTCATCGACGTGAAGTGCTTCACGTTCATCAGGTAAGTGGGAATCCACGCCAGCATTACATTGCTCACGCCAATCATGCAGCCGTAGCCGATCGTGTTCCCGTAAATGTTCCACGAACGAAATACCTGGGCCGAGGTCTCCAGTTGCTTCACTCTTTTTGCAAGAATCAACTTGTCCAGCCAGGCCAATGAATACTGCTTGCGAGGGACCGTAGCTTTTCCTTTGGCCGCTGACGGAGCTTGTTCAGTCTGGATGTACTCCAGCTCGGCGGGCGAAACGAACCTGCTTTCAGAAGGTTTGTTGGTTACCAGCAACAGCCAGAGGATCGAGAAGATGATTCCGGGAATGGCGAAGAAATAGAAGATGTAGCGCCAACCGAAGCTTTCGATAATCAGCACGCCAAGCGGAGGGCAAAGCACCGGGCCGAACTTGGAGGCTGCCAGCCAAATCCCCGTGGCCGTTCCTTTTTCCTTGGACGGAAACCAACGATTGATGGTGGAGGTACAGCCAATGCCGGTCGGGCTTTCGGCGAGGCCCAGGCCCGCGCGAAAAACTTTCAGCATCAATAACGAGCCCGTCATCCCCATGAGTCCGGTAAAAACAGATGTGAGAATCATGGAAATCGGAAACACCTTGCGTACGGTTAGCTTCTTGTAGAGAAATCCTGCCGGGATCTGAAAGATCGCATAGAAGAAGAACAGCAGGCTAACGAGGGCTCCGGCGTCGGTGTTGGTCATCCGGAACTCTTTCTTGATAAATGGCAGAGCTACACTCAGATTGGCACGGTCGGCCATAGCGATCGTGTAGATGATAAAGATCAGCGCCATCACGACCCAACGGTAATTCGTTCGTTTCCCGACTGCTTCCCGGGTTTTCGCAAAAACCTCTGCCGCTTGAGACATGACTGGCCCTCGTTCTCTTTTAGAAGTGGGATGGCTATTATAGTTCGGGTGCTCGTCGGCCGTATACGCATTTCCAACTCGGACTTATGATCAGAGGCACTATGACCAATCGCATAGTTTGGACTCCGAACGGGATGAAGAAAGCGCAAGGAGTGTCCACCGCCCTCTTCGGGCCGGCAGAGGTGAAAAAGGCCGGAGACTTCCATAGCAGTTTCCCGGAATACCAGGAAACACCTTTGGACAGCCTGGAGGCATTGGCCAACTCACTGGGGATCGCCGGGCTGTTTCTAAAGGACGAATCTTTTCGCTTTGGTCTCAAAGCATTCAAGGTCTTGGGCGCCTCCTATGCCGTGGCCAGGCATTTATCAAAACGTCTGGGCATCGATGTCAGCCAATTGGACCGCGGCAAACTTGTCTCGCCGGAGATTCGCAAACAAATTGGCGATATCACCTTTGTCACGGCTACAGATGGAAACCACGGCAGAGGCGTCGCGTGGACCGCGCGACAGTTGAGACAAAAAGCGGTTGTCTACATGCCGAAAGGATCTTCGCTGACGCGCCTGGAGAACATCCGGGCTGAGGGCGCGAGCGCTTCTATTATCGAGGGAAACTATGACGATGCTGTCCGCCTGGCCGCGCAAGGCGCTCGCGAACATGGCTGGGTTGTAGTCCAGGACACGGCGTGGCAAGGGTACGAGGAAATCCCGACGTGGATTATGCAGGGTTATGGGACGATCGCCGCTGAGGCGATTGAACAACTATGCCGGCTTGGCATCAAGAAACCGACGCACGTTTTCCTTCAGGCGGGGGTAGGATCGTTCGCTGCTGCCATTCAAGGCTACTTTGCCAACCTCTTCGGCAACGAGCGCCCGGTGACGGCAATCGTAGAACCGACACCGGCGGACTGTTTCTACCGATCGGCGGTTGCAAATGACGGCAAACCGCGGATCGTTACCGGAGAGATGACGACCATCATGGCGGGGCTTGCATGTGGCGAGCCTAGCCGCATAGCGTGGGAGCTGCTGCGCGACTACAGCGACGTGTTTTTCGCCTGTCCCGATTGGGTAGCTGCCAAGGGCATGCGGATGCTCGGCAATCCCTTGCATGATGATCCTCGTGTGATCTCCGGTGAGTCCGGCGCGGTCACCACGGGCTTGCTGGCCGCCTTGATGAAAGCGACTACCTCGAAGACGCGAGAGCCGCGCTTGGCTTGGACCAGAACTCACGCGTCCTGCTGATCAGCACCGAAGGCGATACGGACCCCGCGAAGTATCGCAGCATAGTTTGGGACGGAGAATACCCAAGCTATGAGTAAGGGGAGTTTCTAATGTTGGACCATATTTTGGGTGCGAGGATCACAAAAACATTCTCCCGGCTATTTCCGCACAGCCATAAATGATAGCGAATCTCTCGATATCTGTGACTTGACGTTGGGCACACATCTCTGGACGGCGCGGCTGAAGCCGCGCCCCTTCAAAAAACTATTAATGAAACATGCTCTAGTCACTCCCTCCGCGTTCTCTTGCACTATGTGGGGGGTACTTACTCATCCAGGATAGCCACCGGACGCAAAGGCGAACCGGTCCCGCCGCGTATCTTCAAAGGCAGGGCGATGAAGGTAAAGCGCTTCCCCACGAGCTTATCCAGGTTGCAAAGGTTCTCGATGTGGGTGATCTGCCGTTCGCCACAGACCGTATGGCAGGGATAGGTCTTGTCGTACCACATATCAGGACTGGCCGAGTCTACGCCAAAATTCACGCATCCCTGGTCGATAATGAACTCGGTTGCCTCTCTGTCGAGTCCGGGATAGTCGGTCATGTATTCCGGCTTCCCGTAGCAGCGCGCGAAGTGCCCGGTGTGGAAGAGGACGGTATCGCCCTTGTTGATGCGCAGCTTCCAGCGCTTGAGTTCCTGCTCGATCTTCGCTCTGCCGAACTGTTTCTTCTGGGGAATATCGCTCACGTCGAGACAGATGGCGGAGGTGATGCAGTACTCCAGCGGAATCTTATCGACAGGAGGCGCGTCGGGCTTGCGCGAGAGGTGGCTGACGGCGTCGATATGGGTCGGCCCGTGATCGCAGAACATGATTCCCCGGGTCTCGTAGGAGAAGCCCGTGCCTAATGCCCTCTGGCACTCCTCGTGAGACATGTGGGTCCAGACAACGGTTTTCAGGTGACCGGGATAGACGGGCATTCCCTGGTAAATTTCCTGACTCAAATCAATGATTCGTCCCTTGAACTGCATTGGAAACTCCTTTCGATTTAGAGACCATTAACGTTTCGAACTCCTGCACCACGGCAGAAGAAAACGATTCATCGTTGACGTGCATGGGCAGCAAACGCACGGGAACGGAAGGCTTGATCCGGCTTTCCAGCGCCTCGACGAAAGCCTCCACCCCGCCCGGGTTGTAAAGAGCCCGGCCCTCGCAGTTGGGATAACAAAAACCTTTCAGAGGCACCATGACCACAGTGTTGCCCCGAGCCTGATTTAACTTTCGGGCCATCAGCTCGCCGAGCTTCGCCATCTCCCGTTTGGAAGGCATGACAAAGGTCATCTCCGGGTTGTGCATCATGGTAGTGCGCTTCTTCCACGCCCGCTTGAGCTCCGAGAAACGTCCTGTGACGATATAATCCGTGCTCCCCGGCACTACCACCTGGGGGATGCCCATGCGGGAGGCCGCCTCCAGCCTGTTGGGTCCAGCGGCGTGCTGGCCGCCTGCCAGTTCGTCGATCAGCTCGTGCGTGGTCAGGTCGATTACCCCGTCGAACCGGCCTTGCAGGATCATCTCTTCCATCGCCCTTCCGCCCACTCCGTTGGGATGGAAGGCAACTGTCTCATAACATCTCTCTTGCAGCAGCGAAACAATCCGCATGCCAGCGGGCGTGGTGGTGCCATAAATGGTGATGGCAACCTGGCTGCGTCCGGTGGCGGACACTTGGCCTGCCCGGAGCATGCCGGCAAGCGCGCCTGCGGCATTGCTGAGCATTTGCCTGAGCACGGCATTCAGCCCGAAAAAATCGACCACCGAATGAATCAGGGTGATGTCCGCGGTGCCGACGTAGGTCTCGAAATAGCGTCTCCCCGAGGCCATCGTCGAAAGCATGATTTTGGGAACGCCCAGAGGAAGGGATCTCATGGCGCTGGTGCCGATGATGGTGCCCTGAGCGCCTCCGATGGAGAGAACGCCGTCGATTCTCCCCTCGTCATACAGCGCCTTGGTCAGGGCCACCGCCCCGTTAATCATCGCATTGATTGCCTCGCCCTTGTTGCCGGCCTGGATCAGTTCGTCAATCGACCGGCCGTCGGCGAGGGCGACCTCGTGACGGCTGACATCCCCATCTCCCATGGGAGATGGGAAGATGCCAGTATCCATAATCATGACTTCAAGACCCAGCCGTTCGAGGACGCTCTTCAGGAAGAGCGCCTCCTGACCTTTGGTGTCGAGGGTGACGACCAGTAACGCCGTCTGCTTCGTCCTACTCCTTGACGTCATCGCGGTCCAGAACACCAATTCCCTTCCCCCGTCGTCGACGAGCAGTTGCCAGCTCGCTCACGGGGCATGGAAGCATTACGTTGTGGCCTCAGCCTCAGCCCTTGGCGGCAATGGCTCGTTTGGACGGCACCAAATCCTCCAACTGCTTCAGGTGTTCGGGCCCAAACGTCAGCTCGCCCTTTTCGATCTGCTCGACAATGCGAGTGATCTCATCGTTGAATGGCGTCGGAATCCCGGCCTCGCGGCCTTTGGCAGCGACCAACCCGTTCATGTAATGGACTTCCGAAGGCCGCCCCTTCATCATGTCCTGGAGGAAGGAGTTGGTGTGCTTACCGATGTGCCCGCAGAGCGTGACGAGTATCCGTTTCAGCATTTCGTCGGGAGCCCCCATCATCTCCTCGGCGGTCAGCCCGAAAACCGGCTCGATGCGATAGCCCAAAGCCAGTCCCACGTCCAGGCACTCTCTACCCAGGGCGATGCCGAGTGGGAAAAGCTTGGGATTCTCCACCACATCCGAATCGGTGCCGCGGAGAATCGCGGCGATCGCGTGCGACATGGTGTTGACGATCAGCTTCGACCATTTCGCGCCCCAGATATTCGAGGTAACCTCCGTCTTGCCCGCTGCGCCAAGAATCTTCGCGAGTTCCTGGACGCGCGGCGTCACCCTGCCATGCATCTCCCCAAGCGCAAACCACGCCTTGGTTGGACCGGTGCGACGCTTCACATTCCCCGGACCAAGAATCTGTGCCGCCAATTCGACCACGCTGGGCACATCCCTCTGATAGCCGATAATCGGGGCAATCCACTCATCATTGAGGCTGTTCTGCAGGGAAACCAGAACTCCTGTCGGCGCCAAATGCGGTTTGATGAACTCCGTCATCCAAACACTGTCGGGCGACTTGGCCGTAAGGAAGACGACATCGAACGGTTTTTTCAGCGACGCCACTTCGCACAGGTGGAGCGCCCGCACCTTGATATCCAGATCTCCTTCGGGCATGGTAATGTGCAGCCCTTTGGATTTCATCATTTCCACATGCTCGGGCCACTGGTCAATGAGCCACACGTCATGGCCCGCACGAGTCATGTCGGCTCCCACGCTGCTGCCGATTGCGCCTGTACCCAAAACAGCTATCCGTTTCCCCATAAACTCTCCTTTTGTTCCGTTCGAGATCTTCCACATCTACACCACAACTACGCTCCATCGTCAATGCGGGCTCAGAACTGCTTTACCTTACTTCTTTGTCACCAGCGGCACAAGACAGGCCAGAACGAAAAGGACGAATGACGTGTCAATGTATGCTGCTTGGTTTCGAACCCCGCCGAGGTAAGCAAATGGAAAAGCAGCCCAGAACATCCAAAACGAGATATTCATGAGCAACATGCGGTGCTTTTTACCCCACGGCACTGGATCGGGAAGCTTAGTAGTTGTTGCGTCAGTTGCCATTGTCTTTCCTTTCTCGCTGACTACTGCAAGCCTCTGAACAATATGTAGGCGAACGACCAG
>JBEKBO010000062.1:0-29516 GCA_050015355.1 Candidatus Korobacteraceae bacterium
CAAGTACAGTTCACCGCCACCGGCTATTACAACACTGCTCCGCAAACGGTTACTCCGCTGTCCGCCACTTGGGGTACGTGTTACCAAAACGCGCCCACGAATGCGGTATCCGTCACCACCGGGGGACTCGCCCAATGTGAGAGTGAGCGACTGGCACATACTCGATCTGGGCAAACGACCCCGCTTTCTCCGTACCGTACTCCGGCGTAAACTGCAACGCGATTACCGCCTGCGGCGGAGGATGCTTTGTCGTCGGTACCGCGCAGCTCACGTGCCCGTGACCTGAGAATTCCCGTTCCGCTATACTCCTGCTCATGTGTGGCCGCTACCGCCTCTCCCGCAGCAAAGCTCTTTTAGCCGATTGGGGCACGGGGGGATCGGGTCGGTACCGGATTAAAGTACGACGGAATACTCGGCAAAGTAGACGGGGTACGGGACTTGATGCCTCGGGCAGGCAGCCGGAAACATGGATACCCAGAAACCGAAACGGGTACGATGGAGTGCGATGTCCCTCACCACCATTTTGGCGGTCTACGCAGCTACCATTAAATATGCGGCGGGGTGCTTGGGTATCGGGATGTCGGCGGAGTATCGGGCGGGTACCCGATTGAAGTCGGCGGGGGCAGGGCGTAAACGGGACGGGAGAATTCATGATCGACAGGTTGAACTCGGTTAAGGTGGCGAAAGACGAGCTTGACCTCGTGGTTACCGAGAATGAAAAACTGCATGCTGAAGGCGGGGATGTGGACGGCAGCGGCATGTACTTGATCGCACGATTGTTCAAGCACGACCCCGACAAAGCATCGGCCATATACTTCCGCATGGCCGCTTTGGCCGAGATCATTGCTAATCAGGCCGCCCCCGGTTGGACTTTGAGCAAAGATAAGGAAGGGGGCGTTCTCACTCACCAAGCGTTGCTCGACGCCGCCACTGTCTTTCCGCTGTCGATGATTGATGGCGATGTCGGTTTCGAACTGGAGGGCTTCCTCGCAAAAGCTCTTGAGTTGGCCGAGGCCAAAGGAACATGTTAGGCGGGAAGTAGGGTCGTGAAGGAACACCGCCGCCGTCAATTGCTCGAAATGCCACACGGCAGCAACAAGGTAAATTGATTGGACTTCAGTTGAAACGATCAGCCCTGCCCGCCGTTACCGCAGGGACACAACCCAGCGGGCTTGCCAAAAGCCGCTTTCGTCGTTGCCGGACTTCCACGACCGCATGCCGGTCATCCTGCCCGACGACGCCTACGACCTGTGGCTCGACCCCGGATTCCAGAAGACCGATGCCATTTGCGACCTGCTGAAGCCGTTTGACCCCAACGTCATGCGGCGATTTGAAGTGAGCAGCCGGGTGAACTTGGTCAAAAATGATGACCCGGCTTGTGCGGAGCCTGTGTCTCAGGAAACTGCGGCAACCGTCATGACTAGCACGGATTAAACGTTCACCGACGCTGTGTTGCGGCGGCGAGCAGGGCAGCAAGCTCTGCGTCCGACGCCGCCATCACCTTGCAGTTGACCTAAAACCTGCATAAGTCAGGCAGATGCCGAGAAAAAGCACCATGGCCATATATAAGTAGAAGAGCTGTTCAAAGTGAATTCCAGCGAGAAGCGTCCCGTATACAGCCTCCGGCGACATGAACAAAAGCATCGAACCTTTGATCAGCATCAGCCACCCAGTGAGGGTGACGACGACCGGAAGCACGCCGCCTGACCAGACGTTGTGGCCGAGAACCATCGCCAGACCAGCAGCCACCGCAATGACGCCGACTACGAACAATACTGGGGCATTGTGAACGAGCGCGTTCATCGAATCCATAGTGGCTTGCTTATGCGCGATCATGGCTAGCGAGATAAGAATCAGGTAGAGCCCGATCAATCTGCTGAGAAAGATTGTCCGTGCCGACATGGTGTCCTCCAACCCCAATCAAGGTGTGGCTGGTCATGCTGATGGAAGTATGCTCTTGTGGAGCCCGGCTTCCAAGTGGAGAAGTTGTAAGGCACGCGAACAGCCGAACGCCCCCACTGGCACATTGACTATCTCAGGACGGAGACGACACTCGAAGCGGTCTGGTTCCGTTATCACGGAAAATCTCTGGAGCATGCTTGGGCAAAACGCTTTGCAGCGGTGCCGGGTGCGTCAGTGCCGATGAAGGGGTTCGGCTCTTCGGATTGCGGCTGCGAATCACACCTGTTTTATTTTGAGGACTGTCCGGCAAAGGAACTTGCTGCGAGGTTGGGCAGCACGGTGAAACGCCCGAGCAAACCCCAAAACCAATGTTGTAATCCCCCCGGAAAGTGATAATGTTTCGGATATAGAGATGAGACGCTAAAAGGAAAATCCACATGGGCGACACGGTAGTAGAAAGTCTGATCCTCGATCTTCTTGAGTGGCTGGCGGGGCGCGACCGAAGCTACGAAGAAGTCATGGATGCGTGGCGCACGTCATGCCCGAAGCTCCCGGTTTGGGAAGACGCCAATGATCGCGGGCTTGTCATGAGGGATGAGTTGAACGGGCGCTGTATCATCAGGCTTACAGCATCAGGACTTGCCCTTCTTGAGCAACGTCGGCTTTCAACGTGCGAAGTATCCGGGCTCTGAAGGTGTTCGCGTTAACCTGTTGATCCTGCAAGCAGCAGCGCTGCCGCACGGTACCCGATGGGAGGAGCTATCATGATTGGCCAATTGGGAATGCCTCATCTGTTCGCGGTGTTGTCACCGCCCGAAATTCTCGTAATCCTGTTCATTTGCCTGCTGATTTTCGGCCCCAAAAAGCTGGGCGATCTCGGCAAAGGGCTCGGCGAAGGCATCCGTAGCTTCAAGTCTAGTTTGTCGGGCAACGACGAACCCAAGAATCCGGAACCGGCAGCCAAGAGCACGGAAGCGAAGGACACGGAAGTTAAGGACACGGAAGTTAAGGACACGGAAGTTAAGGACACGGAAGTTAAGAAATAGCGGGAATTCTCTATGCCGGACATGTTGTTCAAATACCTACTGGGGGTGTGATGGCTAGGACGTGAGGACGACGCTATTCGTGCAACCCGAATTCGCCAGCAGCAAGCCCACCCAAACATTCTCCGTGGGTCAGGTTCCTACCAGCGTGCCGCACACGCCCTGACGCACTCATCCCACCCCCGAAAATCCGGATCGCCGCCCCGCTCCCGCTCGAACAGTTCCTCCCGCCCGACCCACTAGCTACGGTGTGATGCATGCTCCACCGAAACGATTTCGATGCTCTCGCTCCTCAGCCCTAATCTGATCAGCACCCTGACCGCTTGGACACACCACGGGCGCGGGAGTTTTGGTTGGCGACGAGATGGAAGAGACTTCAGTTGGAAAGGCTCAGCTACTCTTGAAGGAACAGCCCAACAAAAGGCTGCCGAGTTTGCGGCAAGCGCCCGGTGTTGATTCAACTATATCAGTACATCTACACGGATTCGTATTCATCATGGTGAAACAAAAAATTGATATTTTCGATTTGGTTCATCAAAACGATGCGTTGGATTCGCAATCGTAAAGGCGGATATCTTAACGTGCCGGGCTTCTTGCAATTTGTGGTCGCTATGGTTACTACGAAACGAACTCGTAAACCTTATTGGTTCCGGGCTGGCATAGCGGAGCATTATGTACGTTGACCTTCTTTCCGACTAGCTTCATCGGGTCTTTTATCGCAGGCTTCTCCTTCCCAAAGCCGCTTACCGCGAGCAACAATAGTAAAGTGGCAAGCAGTTGTTTCATCGGATTTTCCTCGTTGAGCCCTGAAAACTCGCTTGGGTTGGGCTACCCAGAGCAAGTGACGCCTATATCGTCGATTCAATCTCGAAACCCCACGCCTCAAGGAGAAATTCGGGAATGTACTTGGAGTTTTTGTTGCGATTCGCCCATTCGCGAAGACGGATTGAGTGGATGTACTGATCGGGTTGCAGATCGAACTCACGAACTATCTGGGCGAATTCAGTAATTAGTGGAGTCACCAGCCCAAGTGGCTCCGGCTTGCCCCAATTTGGATTACCGCGTCTCTTTGTCATAGATTCAATCGTACCTCTGCGGTAATATCAATTCAATAATGGATTTACTGGGATATATAGCTAAGGTGGTACCCCTGTTGGACACGCTCACTGAAAAAAAAGGTCATTGAAGCAGCGTAAGAGTGGCTGCGGCTTGATGCGGCATCCACCGGAGCGACTTCATCATGGCGGCGGGACTCGCCACGCCGGAACAGCAGGTCTTTGAATTGCGTCTTGCCATGGCGGTCGAGGCATACGATTTCGCCGTCGAGCACCGCCGACCGGGCACGGAGTTACGGCTAGGCAGTCCGTGATAGCTCGCCGCTCGTTCCTGCCGTTATGTCGTGTTTTGGAGAAGAAACGGAAAGAGAAAAGTCAATGATGTATCTGACAGGGGTTGTGCAGAAGAGGCAGGGCGTTTGCTGGATTTCCTGTACATCTTCACGCAACACGCTCACTGGAAAAGACCGCAGGCATTCCGTGCAGGTCAGCACGATATAAGGCACTCCCTTAGAGTCTTTTCCGTTCCGTGGTATCCAGACCGGAGCCGACTGCCGATGATGGTTCATCGCTCGCGCCACCGAGGTTCGAATCAATTCGGCGACAGTGCGTAAGAGTTCTTCGGGATGATGTTGCCCTTTGGCATAGAACGCATCGGCGATCACTCCGCCCGGAACGCAATCCCCAGATTCGTAAGCACCGCTGACCGCAACCACCGGAATATCAGGGAAGCGACGGCGCACGACAGAGAGGAACTCGAATCCCGACATTTGCGGCATGTTGAGATCGGAGATAATGACGTCTGGGGAGGGGGCTCTTCTGAGCTGCAAAAGCGCGTCAAAGCCATTTTCTGCGGTACTGACGTCGTATTTCGCCGTTTTCAGGAACCCTGCCAAACTCTCGCGAACGCTCGGCTCGTCGTCAACAACAAGGATTCGGTACTTAGATGTGTTGCTCGTGGTCAGGCACGTCCCTTCTTGCTGGTCGGGACAAGCACTGTGCATGAGCATCCGGCGCTTTCCACGCCAGCTTTCAGACATGGAGAGCCCTTTGATTGCCGTCAACGCACACTAGCGTTGGCTTGCTATCATCATGAGCCTCGGTTTGTTCGCTGTCTAGTGATTCTCCGGATACTCGGGAGCACATGTGTTGCTGGCTGAACGCAAGCTTATGCGTTCAGGCGATTTACGAACCCGGAGTAGCGGGTAATCGCACTGCTGTGGGGTGGAGCAGCTTCCCGCAGATACGCTAAAAGATGTTTGCCACTGATTCGTAGCATCTTCTTGCCTCGTTTGTACCGCTTCGTCTGCGTTCCCATATCAACGATGCCCTTCATGCTTTGCATACGGCGGACGGCGGTGTCGTAGCTCACGTTCAGTAGCGCAGCAACCTCACTCGGCGTGTAGCGTATGTCCGGCTTCAATTCCACGGTCTGTTTACGAGCACGCTGCTTAAAACTGCGGCGACCGGGATGCACAAGTAGTTCGTATATGTCCTTGCCGACCTTGTGGAGGTCAATCTTGTCCTTTGTGTGGACGGTTGCCGACCGCAGGCTATGTAGCTCGTCTGGCTGCAAAATCCCCATTTTCTGTAATGCCTGTTTGTACTATTTTTCGTACTAGCTTTCCGCGAAGAAGGCGAATCGTGCGAAATCTGAGAATACCACGGTGTAGGATTTTCAACAAGTTACTGACAGGAAAGGACTTACGGATGGGCTTCAGAGTACGGCCTGATCCTACGCGCCCGGTAAGAGAATCCGCCTTTGATGAGCTGCATCGTGCGTTCCAGACTTATCGCCGCCGCTGGCGTAAGCAGCAGATGGACGTGATCGGGCATGATCACGAACTCGTGGAGCGCAAAGCGCCCCGCCGTCCGGTAGTCGGAGAGGGCCTAAAGGCGGTTTTTCCTTTTCACCTTGGTTCCCACGCCTGAAGGCGTGGGCTTCCACCAGAAGAGAAACGTCTTTCTTATGCGCATTTCCGCCTTACTCGTCAATTTTCAGGTTGATGCGCGCTTCCCGGCGGCTATCGAATGCGCTGAGAGTCTTGACGCCGCTGCGCTTGCCTGCGTGTTCGGCGAAGATTTGGTAATCGACGTTGGGCGAAAGCGCCGGAAAACGATATCCGCCGTCCTGCCCGGCGATGTAGGTTTTCACCACTAGCGTCTTGGTGTTCTTGAGGTAGACGATCGCATCGGGCACGGGTTTGTCATTGCGGTTGAACACCTGCCCCTGGAGCAAGCGCGAGACGCCGCTCTCATACCCGCCGCGCTCCTGCGCAAAGATCAACACGCTGAACGGCGCCGCGGAAGCTGCGCAGAGCAACACCAGCAATCCGGTCAGACAAAATCTCTTCAACGCCGACTCCTAACGAGGGATGTGATGGGGGCCAGAGGCAGCAGAGGCCGTCAGATGGCCTCTCTCGGTCCGCATCCACAGCGAAAACGGCAGCCACGGCAACGTGAAATGCTACCATGGCGCAGTAAACTTCCCCGTGCCGCCGCCGCCCGGCACGGACCTACTCGTCCTTCTCGTCCTCGTCTTCGTCTTCTTCGTCCTCGTCGTCGCTCACCTTGTTCAGCTCGAGCGGGTTTGTGGCAACAACTTCGAAGTCGGTGCCGCACTCCAGGCAGGAGACGATTTCGCCTTCGTCGAGTTCGTCTTCTTCAATATCGAGATCGGTTTCGCACTCTGGACATAAAACCATAATTGCCTCTCTTGAACCCGTGTCCCCATTCCTATTGCCCGAGGGACCGGAAATCCGGGTGTCGTTCGATGGACACCGGAGTGTGGATTTGGCGGCCCTTTTGCCTGCTGTTTTTTTATATTTAGAATTGCCCCACAGCGTCAAGTGCTCAAACGTGAAATCGGCGGCGGACGAATGTGACCATAATGCCGGGTCGTTTGCCCGCTGCCTGGCCGTCATCAGGGAAAAGTTTACCGCCGGAGCTGGGCGGCCGGCAGTGATCTGGAGGCGGAACCGGTTTTTGCCGGGGAGATGACCGGAATTCCTTTACGGCACAGGGATTTGCACCGTTCGCTTCAGGGAATACGAGAAGACTTCCACCGCCAACATCAGAACCCCGGCATGGAAAATAGCATCGAATATGTGTGGGCTGCTGAGTGGCCGGCCGCGTAAAGAGGCGTTGGCCGCGGCTCCCGCGGCGGCTGAGCATTGCGGTTTCGGCACGCCGCCGGCGCAGATCTGGATCAATACCCTGAATTTGGAAAACGACACTATACTTGAGTTGGCAAACGGTGGTGGACCACGGCAGCCGGAAGCAAGTTAGCCGAAGGAAGGACATATGCGCGGATCTATGAATCGCGGTGGTGGCGGGTCGGGAATGTCTCTGGCTTTACCTCCGTTCACCCGCATTGTGAAAAAGCTGCTGATCATCAACACCGCTGTTTATATACTTACGCTGCTGGCGCAGAGCTTCGCGCCGGTCTTCTTGCGCGTGCTGCGTTTCGGCTGGTTGGTTCCGGCCGATGTCCTGCACGGCGCGCTGTGGGAGCTGGTGACCTATTCGTTCTTTCACGTGGGTCTGTTCCATCTGCTATTCAATATGCTGGCGCTGTGGATGTTCGGCTCACAGTTTGAGATGGACTGGGGTCCGCGGCGGTTTCTGGAGTTCTACTTTTTCTGCGTAGTTGGCGCCGCGCTTTCGACGATGGTGGTTGGCTATGCCGGCCTGGCGGTCAGCGGCGGCCCGGGTTCATTTGGCTTTTTCGCGAATCTCGGGCGCCTGGTCTACACGCCCACGCTTGGAGCCTCAGGCGGCATCTACGGCCTCCTCATCGCCTTCGGGATATTGTACGGCGACCGCCAGATCTACATGTTTCCCCTGCCGTTCGGGATCAAAGCCAAGTACATGGTTGGCATATGGATATTCATAGCCCTGGTGGGAGCGTTGCAGGGTCCGGGCGGAGTAGCCAACTTCGCGCATCTTGGAGGCGCTTTCTGCGGCTGGCTTTATCTCCGGTTCGTGCCGCAGAGCGGACTGCAAGTCCAGGTCAAGGCTTCAGAGGGGTTCTACGGCATCCGAAACAGCTATTACCGCTGGAAACGCCGCCGGGCGGCGAAAAAATTCGAAGTCTACATGCGCAAGCAGGACCGCTCGCAGTATTTCGACGAGCACGGCAACTTTAAGGACCCGCACAATAACGACAAGGACAACAGCGGCCCACGCTCGCCTTGGGTCAACTAGAGCAGAACCAGAATTGATGTATCCGGATCAAAACATTGAAGAATGTCATTCCGACCGGAGCCGCGCAAGCACTTGGCTGGGATACATCATCCCTAGTTGGGCTCTAGACATTGCTGGCGGAGCGGTACGAGCGAAGGATTTGCAGGGCAGCCAAAGCCGTTGTCATTCGGCGGCCAACTCCACGGAAGAAAACAGCAGTTCCAGGTTCTGGTGCGTAGTGGTGATCACGCAGACTTCCGGCAGCCGCATCCAGAAACGGTGAACCTCGGGATCTTCCTGCGCCTCGCGCCTGATTTCGTTGGATTTCCAGATACGAAGGTGCACAAACCGGCTGGCATTCTTACCGTCCCGGTAGAGCAGGTCATGGCTGTAGCCCTTCCTCGCCATAAACAGATAAAACTCGCGAAGAAGCTGGATCGTTTCTGTTTCCTTGTTTTCCAAGGGCTCCAAAATTGCGAGGGAAAGCACGGCATTGCTCATAAGCGTTGGCCTTTGCTGAAAGCCTGTCCTGGCAAGATCACTTCGCTTCTCCTGCAAAAGAATTATTGCACGGCAAAACCACGCCCGCACCAACATCGTGACATGCAATCTAGAGCAATTCCACAGGCTTCAGAATAGGTGCATCCCGGAGCTATCAGCCTTCAAGGGACAGGCCTTTCTTGGTTTCGCGGTGCTCACCCACCCGGTGCAATCGGATAAAGTTGGTCGAACCGCTTGTACTCTGGGTGCCCGCTACAATTCCTACCACGTCTCCGGCCTGAACGACACCGCTTTCCAGAAGGAAATTTTCCGCATTTGTCACCATCGCCTCCGCCGTGTAAAAAGGCGCTGCGGCAATAGGACGAACACCCCAGAGCAAATTCAGACGGTTGCAGACTACCGGAATGTGGGCAAAAGCATACACCTCCGCCCGCGGCCTGTACTTGGAAATCAGCCGCGCTGTCGTACCACTTTCGGTGTAGATTGCAATGGCCCCGAGGTCGAGGTCTTCGGCAATGTGTGCCGTCGACTCGCAAACCGACTCCGAAATCGATAGCTGCCGGCCGTGGTTGCGCCTCTGCCGCAAGGCAGCCGAAGGCGAAAGATGCCTTTCGGTCTCCGTCACCAGGCGCGCCATCATGCGGACGGCCTCGCGTGGATACTGTCCGGCGGCCGTTTCCCCCGACAACATTACCGCGTCGGTGCCATCGATGACGGCATTCGCCACGTCGCTGGCTTCGGCGCGCGTTGGCCGGGGATTTTGCATCATCGATTCCAGCATCTGCGTGGCGGTAATCACCGGCTTCCGGTATTCTGCCGCCCGGGCGATTACGTGCTTCTGGATGATGGGGACTTTCTCGGGGGCCATCTCCACGCCAAGGTCCCCGCGAGCCACCATGACCCAATCGGCGATCTCCAGAATTTCATCCAGATTCTCGATTGCCTGCGGTTTTTCCAGCTTGGCACAGACAACGGTGTCGGCGCCGTGGCTCGCAATCGCTGCCTTCGCCATGCGTACGTCGTTAGCACTGCGCACAAAAGAAACTGCCACGGCATCGACGCCATGTTCGAGGCCGAACTTCAGGTCCTGGTAATCTTTTTCCGTCAAAGAAGGAACGCCTAGTACGGCTCCCGGCAAATTGATGCCTTGGTGCTCCCCCAGGATTCCGCCATCGACCACGTCGCAGATAACGTCCTCGCCCTTCACCTCGAGAACCTTGAGAGACAGCTTCCCGTCGGACAGCAGTATGCGGTTGCCCGCCTGCACCTCGCGCGAAAGCTCATGGAAGGTAGTGGAGACGAGCTCCGAGGTCCCCGCCACCTCTCGCGTGGTGATGGTGAATCGCCGGCCCGGAGTCAGCGGGACAGGCTTGCCATCGCGCAGGGGGCCGGTGCGCATCTTCGGCCCTTGCAAATCCTGGAGGATGCAAATGGTGCGGTTGAGCTGCCGGGCGACCTTGCGCAAACGCTCAATTACGCGGGCGTGCTGCGGGTGAGTGCCATGCGAGAAGTTCAGGCGCGCCACATCCATGCCGAGCCGCATGAGAGCGCCGATCATCTCTTCGGAATCGCTCGCCGGCCCAATGGTACAGACGATCTTGGCCCGCCGCGACCTCGTTTTACGGGCAGAATCTTCCTCCGCTGCCCAGTCGGACGTTATCAATTTCATCATTCAAACTCGCTCGGAACTAACGTTGGGCGGCTTCAACTCGGAGTGGGCTCCGAACAGGAAACGGGGATGCCGCTGGGCATTGTATTCAGCGCCGATCAGCACGACGAATGATACCAGGTAGAGCCAGATCAACAGCGCGATCGCAGTGCCTACCGATCCGTAAATCACCGTGTAATTGCTGAAATGCCTCAGGTAGGTACCGAACAGGACCGTGGCCAGAAACCACATCACGGTGGCCAGAAGCGCTCCCGGCAACACGCGATGCCAAGGCTGAGTGCGCGGCACTCCATGGTGGTAAATCAACGCGATTACGGCAATGCTGGTCAGGGTTGCGATGATCCACCGCAGCGCCGTAGAGACACCCAGAATGTAGGCGCTAAAGTCATGCCCGGCGTGATACATGATCCAGTTCTCGATCTGGTTGCCGAACGCGACCAGGAAGCTGGCAAACGCCATCGGAATGCCGGCCAGAAACACCAGCAGAAAAGCCGTCAGGCGCTCTTTGACCAGGGTTATCTTGCGCGGCATGCAATAGGCCTTATGAAAACCGTCCATCCAGGAGATCATCACGCCCGAGGAAGTCCAGAGAGTGATCACCGAAGTGGTGATAAGCATGCCGATCGGCCGGGGCTTGGCGCCCACGAAATAGGCCAGCACCACGGACCGGGTACCCGGGGGCATGATGCGGCCGATAGCGTAAGAAATCTCGCGGATGAAGACTTCCGTGCTCTGTGAGGCCACCAGGATGGAGGCCAGCAGAAGCGCCGCCGGAAACAAGGTAAAAATGGCGGAGTAGGCCGCAGCCTTCGCGACCGCAAACTGGTCGTGCTCAAAGGCCTTTACGAATGAAATCCGCAGCAACCTGAGAAACTGCAGCATAGAGAGAGTCGGTATAAGCCTAAACTGGCGCAGCGTTTTTGGCAAAAAGAACCAGTGTTCAGTAGTGGGTCAATTTGGATGGTGCCCCAGGTTCCGCGCCGCCAAGGAACTCCGTTGAGGCCATCCGCGCAGCTTGGCTGGCTGTGCTGCCGGTAGCGATAGGCTCCTTTGGTTGTCCGGCGCTAACCTGGGGAATGGCCCCACGTCAGCCCAACTCCAGGGCGGGACGTGGAGCACCCTTCTTCACAGCTCCGCGTCAAAAAAATCGGGGGACCGAAGTCCCCCAACGTAGATCGCGCTTTTGGCCGCTACTACTCCGCGGCCAGCTCTTCGGTCTCGTTCTCGCCTTCCTGCCGCAGTAATTCGAGGGCACGTTCCTGCTCCTCGTATTCCTTCTGGATGTCCTCCTGCACTTTCTGTGCGGCGGCCTCCAGTTCCGGAGCCAGGGAAACGTTGCGGTAGTATTCCATGCCCGTGCCGGCCGGAATCAACCGTCCCACGATCACGTTCTCCTTCAGCCCGCGCAGGTGATCGACCGAGCCCTGAATGGCGGCTTCGGTCAGCACGCGCGTTGTCTCTTGGAACGATGCGGCGGAGATGAAGGACTCGGTCGAAAGCGATGCCTTCGTGATTCCGAGCAGCAACGGGCGCCCGATGGCAGGGCGTCCGCCCTGCGCAATGGCCTTCTCGTTCTCTTCCCGGAACTTGAATTTATCGATTTGCTGTTCGAGCAGGAACGGCGTATCGCCTACCTCCTCGACCTTTACCCAGCGCATCATCTGCCGCACGATGACCTCAATGTGCTTGTCGCTGATGGTCACGCCCTGCAGCCGGTAGACCTCCTGGATTTCGTTCACCAGGTAAGCCTGCAACTCTTTCTCGCCCAGCACGGCGAGAATGTCGTGCGGGTTGAGCGGTCCGTCCATCAATTGCTCGCCGGCCCGGATGCGCTCGCCCTCCTGCACGTTGATGTGAACGCCGCGAGGCACCGAGTATTCGCGCTCGCTGCCGTCGTCGGTCACCACGTAGACCTTGCGCTGACCCTTGCTGACTTCGCCGAACTTGACGGTGCCGTCGATTTCGCTGATGACGGCAGTTTCGCGCGGCTTGCGGGCTTCGAACAATTCGACCACGCGCGGCAGACCGCCCGTGATGTCCTTGGTCTTGGTGGTTTCGCGCGGAATCTTCGCCAGCACGTCGCCGGGGAAGACCTCATCGCCATCCTGTATCATGAGGTGCGAACGCGACGGCATGAGGTAGCGCTTGTTGTTCTTGCCGCCCTTAACGACAATCGCGGGCTGGCGCTTTTCGTCCGGCGAATCCATCACCACCAGGCGGGAGAGACCGGTCACTTCGTCCACCTCTTCGTGGAGCGTGAGGCCTTCCTGCAGGTCCTTGAAGGAAACGGCGCCGCCAATTTCGGTCATGATCGAGAAGGTGTAAGGATCCCACTCGGCCATCACCTGGCCCAGCTTCACCTGATTGCCTTCGTGCACCTTGATGTGCGCGCCGTAGACGACCGCGTAGCGCTCCTTTTCGCGGCCCTTGTCGTCGACCACGGCAATCGAACCGTTACGGTTCATGACCACCAGGTCGCCGGACTTGGCTTTGACCGTCTGCAAGTTGATAAACCGGACTGTACCGTTGTTCTTGGCGTCCAGGCGCGACTGCTCGCTGACCCGCGAAGCCGTACCGCCGATATGGAAGGTACGCATCGTAAGCTGCGTGCCCGGTTCGCCGATGGATTGCGCCGCGATGACGCCCGTGGCCTCGCCCAGCTCGACTAGGCGTCCCGATGCCAGGTTGCGTCCGTAGCACATCACGCAAACGCCGCGCTTCGATTCGCAGGTCAGTACCGAGCGAATCTTGACGCGCTCGATTCCGGCCGCCTGAATCGCGCTGGCCAGGTCTTCCGTGATCTCCTGGTTGACGTCGACGATGACGTTGCCTTCGTAGTCCTTGATTCTCTCGAGCGAGACGCGGCCCACGATGCGGTCGCGCAACGGTTCGATGATGTCGCCCGATTCGACGATCGATCCGACATAGATGCCATCCACGGTTGTGCAGTCGTATTCGCTGACGATGACGTCCTGCGCCACGTCGACCAGGCGGCGCGTCAGGTAGCCCGAGTCGGCGGTCTTCAGTGCCGTATCGGCCAGACCCTTGCGGGCGCCGTGCGTCGAAATGAAGTACTGCAACACCGTGAGCCCTTCGCGGAAGTTGGCCGTGATCGGCGTCTCGATGATTTCGCCCGAGGGCTTCGCCATCAGACCGCGCATGCCGGAGAGCTGGCGAATCTGCTGCTTCGATCCGCGAGCGCCGGAATCGGCCGCGACGTAGATGGCGTTGATCTCGCCATCCTTGTCGCGCTTCTGCATGGCGCTGAACATCTCGTCGGCGACCCTTTCGGTAATCCCCGACCAGATTTCGATCACCTTGTTGTAGCGTTCGCCATTGGTGATGGCGCCATCCAGGTACTGCTGCTGCACCCCGATGACCTGGTTTTGCGCTTCGGCCACAACCGCGGCCTTGCTGGCCGGGATGACCATGTCGTCGATGCCGATCGACAGGCCCGAACGCGTGGCGGCAAGGAATCCGAGTTCCTTGATCTCGTCCAGCATGCGGACGGTGGTCTCCAGCCCGAAGCGCAGATAGCAGAAATTCACCAGTTGCGCGACGCCCTTCTTCTTCATCAGGCCGTTGATGAAAGGCATGCCCGAAGCGGCTTGCTGCAGCCGGTCGTTGAGAATGGCGCGGCCCACCGTCGTGTTGATGAACTGACGGTTGAGCGTGACCGCTTCGGTGTGCAGTATCTCCTGATCGTCGTATGCCGTCGTCAGGTCGATCACTTCGCCCGTATAGCGCAGGCGAATCGGCGTGAGCGTTTCCACTTCGCCCGCCTCGCGCGCCAGCAGCACCTCGTCCAGGTTCGAGAAGGCGCGGCCTTCGCCTTTCGCGTTCACCTTGGCCTTGGTCAGGTAGTAGATGCCAAGCACCATGTCCTGCGTGGGAACGGTGATCGGCTGGCCGGACGCCGGCGAAAGGATGTTGTGCGATGCAAGCATCAGCACGCTGGCTTCAACCTGGGCTTCCGGCGATAGCGGAATGTGAACCGCCATCTGGTCGCCGTCGAAATCGGCGTTGAACGCCGTGCACACCAGCGGGTGAATCTTGATGGCCTTGCCTTCCACCAGCACCGGTTCAAATGCCTGGATGCCCAGGCGGTGCAGGGTTGGAGCGCGGTTCAACAGCACCGGATGGTCCTTGATGACCTCTTCCAGGATGTCCCAGACGATCGAGTCCTGCTGCTCGACCATTTCCTTGGCCTGCTTGATGGTGGTGCAATGCCCGGTCTGTTCCAGCCGGTGGTAGATGAACGGCTTGAACAATTCCAGCGCCATCTTCTTCGGCAGACCGCACTGATGCAGCTTGAGTTCGGGACCGACCACAATGACGGAGCGGCCCGAGTAGTCCACGCGCTTGCCCAGCAGGTTCTGGCGGAAGCGTCCCTGTTTGCCCTTCAGCGTATCGCTCAGCGACTTCAGTGGACGGTTATTGGCGCCGCGCAGCACACGGCCGCGGCGTCCGTTATCGAACAGCGCGTCCACCGCCTCCTGGAGCATGCGCTTCTCGTTGCGCACGATGACCTCGGGCGCGTGCAGGTCCATCAACTTCTTGAGGCGGTTATTGCGGTTGATGACGCGGCGGTAGAGATCGTTGAGGTCCGAAGTCGCGAAGCGGCCGCCATCGAGCGGAACCAGCGGGCGCAACTCCGGCGGAATCACCGGAATGACATCCAGGATCATCCACTGCGGCTTGTTGCCTGACTTGCGGAAGGCCTCGACCACCTTGAGCCGTTTGGCAAACTTCAAGCGCTTCTGCAGCGAGGTCTCCTCGCGCATCTTCAGCCGCAGCTCGCCCGAAAGCGAGTCGGTGTCGATGCGCTTCAACAATTCCTTGATCGCCTCGGCGCCCATCAAGGCTTTGAAGCCGGAAGGACGATACTGCTGGTCGAGTTCGCGGAACTTCTGCTCTTCCTTGATAATCTCGCGTTCTTTAACGGGAGCTTCGCCCGCCTCGACCACCACGTAAGCCTCGAAATACAGCACTGATTCCAGGTCGCGCAGAGAAATGTCGAGAATGTGGCCGATGCGGCTCGGCAGCCCTTTGAAGAACCAGACGTGCGAGCACGGTGAAGCCAGTTCGATGTGGCCGAGGCGCTCGCGGCGAACCTTGGAAAGCGTGACTTCGACTCCGCACTTATCGCAGATGACGCCGCGGTGCTTCATGCGCTTGTACTTGCCGCACAAACACTCCCAATCGGTCACCGGGCCGAAAATCCGGGCGCAGAACAGGCCATCCCGCTCCGGTTTGAAGGTGCGATAGTTGATCGTCTCCGGCTTGGTCACTTCGCCGTGCGACCAGCTCCGAATCTTTTCAGGCGAGGCAAGACAAATCCGGATGGCGTCGAAATCCGCAATGTTTGTTTCACGGTCAAATGGGCTTGAGCGGTACAAAGTGCCTCCTTCCTGAACGCTGCTGCGTCCAGGCGTCGCGGCCTCTCGCGGCCGCCAGCGGCTCCCGGAATTTGTCAGTCGCGGTTGCTGGTGCCATTCACCGGCGCTGACCTGATCTCGATCCGCCATGGCGCGGGAGCTACCCGGCGGATTCGCAATTTCGCGCGGCGGTTAGTCGGCGGCAGCCGGCAACGGCGGCGGTGATGCGCGCTCCTTCACCTTAATCAGCTCGACGTCAAGGCAGAGCGACTGCAATTCGCGAATCAGCACGTTGAACGATTCCGGCACGCCGGGCTCGATCGCGGCCTCGCCCTTGACGATGGCCTCGTAAATCTTGGTGCGGCCATAGACGTCGTCGGATTTCGCCGTGAGCAGCTCCTGCAAAATGTAAGCCGCGCCGTAAGCTTCCAGCGCCCACACTTCCATTTCGCCGAAGCGCTGTCCGCCGAACTGCGCCTTTCCGCCCAGCGGCTGCTGGGTGATGAGCGAGTACGGTCCGATCGACCGGGCGTGGATCTTGTCGTCCACCAGGTGCGAAAGCTTCAGCATGTAGATGTAGCCAACCGTGACCGGCTGTTCGAAGCGATCGCCGGTCATGCCGTCGTAGAGCGCGGTCTTACCGGAAGCCGGCAGGCCCGAACGCTCCAGCAGCGCCTTGATCTCTTTCTCCTTGGAACCGTCGAACACCGGCGAGGCGAAGAACGCCCTGTCCTGCATGCCTTCGGCGATCTTCAGTAACGCATCATCGTCGAGCCCTGCGAGTTCGGGAGCGAACGGCATGTCCTTGAACAACTCGGCTATGCCTGCGCGAACCGCTTCGGCCCGCGTGCCGTTGGACATCAGCTCGGAGATCTTGCGACCGATCTCTTTGCCGGCCCAGCCCAGGTGAGTCTCCAGAATCTGGCCCACATTCATTCGGCTGGGGACGCCCAGCGGATTCAGCACGATCTCCACCGGCGAACCGTCTTCCATGTAGGGCATGTCCTCTTCCGGCAGAATGCGCGCGATGACGCCTTTGTTGCCGTGGCGGCCGGCCATCTTGTCGCCCACCGAAAGCTTGCGCTTCATGGCGATGTAAACCTTCACCAGCTTGATCACGCCGGGCGGAAGCTCGTCGCCTTTTTGCAGCTTCTCGACCTTTTCGCGGACGATCTTGCGCAGCACGTCAATCTGCCGCGAAGTCATCTCCTCGATTTCGTCAATCTGTTCGTTCACCCGCGGATCTTTGTCGTTGTACCTGATCCGCTTGAGGTTGCGGGTCGAAATGCGCTCGATGGTCTCGCGGTCGAGCATGGCGCCCTTGATCAACAAGCGCTTGTTGGTGCGCTCGTCGTGCAGGTCGGCCTGCACCTCCTTGCCGCCCAGCAGATTCTCCAACCTCTTCAGGCGCTCGTCGGTGAGGATTCGAATCTCATCGGCGAGGTTCTTCTCCAGCCGCTCAACCTGCTCCGCCTCGATCTGCTTGGCGCGTTCGTCCTTCTCCTGGCCCTTGCGGGAGAAAATCTTTACGTCAACCACCGTGCCCTCGATACCCGGAGGACAGGTAAGAGAAGCGTCGCGCACGTCGCCGGCCTTTTCGCCGAAGATGGCGCGCAGCAGCTTTTCTTCAGGCGTGAGCTGGGTCTCGCCCTTGGGAGTAACCTTGCCGACCAGGATGTCCCCGGCCTTCACGGTCGCGCCGATGCGGATGATGCCGCTCTCGTCCAGATCGCGCAGCGCGCTCTCGCTCACATTGGGAATGTCACGCGTGACCTCTTCCGGTCCCAGCTTGGTGTCGCGCGACTCGATCTCGAATTCCTCGATGTGGACGGAGGTGTAGTAATCCTCCTTCACCATCTTCTCGGAAACCAGGATCGCGTCTTCGAAGTTGTACCCGCGCCAAGGCATGAAGGCCACCAGCACGTTACGCCCCAGCGCCAGTTCGCCGCGGTCGGTACAGGGACCGTCGGCAATCACCTCGCCCTTCAGTACCCGCTGGCCCTTCTTGACGATCGGCTTCTGGTTGATGCAGGTGTTCTGGTTCGAACGCTTGAACTTCGTGAGCTGGTAGATATCGCTGCCGACTTCGCGCGAAAGCTGTGTCGGGTGATGTTCGCCCTCCACGCGCACGATAATGCGTTGCGAGTCGACCGAATCGATGATGCCGTTGCGCCGCGCCAGCACCACCGCTCCCGAGTCGCGGGCGGTGACGCCTTCCATGCCGGTGCCGACAATCGGCGCCTGCGCTCGCAGCAGCGGAACCGACTGGCGCTGCATGTTCGCGCCCATCAGCGCGCGGTTGGCGTCATCGTGCTCCAGGAATGGAACCAGTGAGGCAGCCACCGACACCAACTGTTTCGGGCTGACGTCGATGTAGTCGACCTCGGTGCGGCTCACCAGCACGAAGTTGCCGGCCTTGCGGGCATTGACCAGCTCGGTGACAATCATTCCGTTCTCGTCAATCTCGGCGTTTGCCTGGGCAATCACCCACTTGTCCTCTTCCCAAGCTGACAGATAGAAAGAGAACGGTTCGTAGTCAATGGGCCGCTTATGGCGCGTTTTCAGGTCGTTATTAACTTTCAGCGTCTCCGGCTTCTCGATGTGGTCGCCAACCTTGAAGTCGCTGTCACCGGCATTGACCACGGTAATGAAGTCGAGCGCGCGGCCAGCCTTGACACGTCGATAGGGCGACTCAATAAAACCGTAATCGTTGATGCGCGCATAGCAGCTCAGAGACGAGATCAAGCCGATGTTTGGACCTTCCGGCGTTTCAATCGGGCAGATGCGTCCGTAGTGCGTCGGATGCACGTCGCGCACCTCGAATCCGGCGCGCTCGCGAGACAGGCCGCCCGGGCCAAGCGCCGAAAGACGCCTTTTGTGCGTGATCTCCGAGAGCGGGTTCGTCTGGTCCATGAACTGAGACAACTGCGAAGACCCAAAGAACTCGCGTATCGCCGCCATCACCGGTTTAGCGTTCACCAGATCGTGCGGCATCGCCGTCGACATCTCCTGGTAGACGCTCATTTTTTCCTTGATGGCCCGTTCCATGCGCACCAATCCGATGCGGAACTGGTTCTCCATCAACTCGCCCACCGCGCGGACACGGCGGTTGCCGAGGTGATCGATATCGTCCACCGAGCCGATGTTCTTGCGCAGCTTGAGCAGGTAGCGGATGGTGGCGTAGAAGTCGTCCGGCTCCAGGGTGCGCAGCTTGCGGTCGGTAGCGTCGGCGTTGTCAAACAACTTGATGTTGAACTTCATGCGGCCGACGGCCGAGAAATCATACTTCCGCGCATCGAAAAACATTCCGTGGAACAGCGCGGTCGCCGTATCCAGCGTCGGCGGGTCGCCGGGGCGCAGCTTGCGGTAGATTTCGATCAGCGCTTCCTGCGGGGTCTTGACCGAGTCGCGGCGCAACGTCGCGCTGATGATCGTGCCCACGTCGTCACGCTCCGGGAAGAAAACGTCGATCTCGGCGATGCCGGCATCCATGAACTTCGAAATCTTGTCGGCCGTAATCTCCGAGTTGGCTTCCAGCATGACCTCGCCCGTGTTGGTGTCGACGATGTCGGCCGCCGTGTACGCGCCTTCCAGGTCGCCGAGATCAACTTCGATCTCGCTCACCTTGGCCTTGTGGATCTCCTTCAAGATCGAGGGCGAAACCTTGCGGCCGGCGTGCGCAATCTCCTCGCCGCTTTTGCTGACAACCCGATGGCTCAGTTTCATGCCGAGCAGGTTCGTCGGACGGCCGACGCCAGGTTCCAGCGTCCAATAGACCTTCTTGTCCTTCAGCGCCAGGCGGTCGATGGTGTAGAAGGTGCGCAGAATGTCTTCATCGGAACGCAGCCCCAACGCGCGCAGGAAAATGGTCCCCAGGAACTTGCGCTTGCGGTCGATGCGAACGTACAGAACGTTCTTCTGATCGTATTCGAATTCGACCCACGAGCCGCGATAGGGAATGATCTTGCCCAGGAAATAGGTGCGGTTGTTGGCGGTTTCGAAAAACACTCCCGGCGAACGGTGCAACTGGCTGACGATGACGCGCTCGGTGCCGTTGATGATGAAGGTGCCGTTCTGGGTCATCAGCGGGATGTCGCCGAAGAAGACCTCCTGCTCCTTGATGTCGCGGATGGTCTTGTTGCCGGTCTCGGGGTCTTTGTCGAAGATCGTCAGCCGCATCGTGACCTTCAGCGGCGCGCTGTAAGTCATGCCGCGCTCTTCGCACTCGGCCACGTCATATTTCAATTGCAAGCCGACGGGATCGCCGCACTTGTTGCAGAAATCAGGGGTATTGGCGTTATAGGTGCCGCACTTGGTGCAAAGCACTTCGCCGGGGTGGAACGGATCGGTGACCACGGTCGCGCCGCAATTGCGGCAGGTTGTGCGCAGATGATGCAGCCCCTTGAGGTGACCGCACTTGCAATCCCAGTTGCCGATGGCGTAGTCGACGAACTCCAACTGGGAGACATTGCGAAAATCCGTGATCGGAAACACGGACTGAAAAACAGCTTGCAAGCCTGCGTCATCACGCTCGCTCGGCAGCCAGTCCATCTGCAGGAACCGGTCGTACGAGCGCTTTTGCACCTCGATCAGGTTTGGAATTTGAATAGTCGCTGGAATTTTTGAAAAATCGAGTCGCTTGCGGAGGGCAATTATTTTATCAGCCATTTAATACTCCTAGGAATTTCCCCGCGGAACGCGCACGCGAGAACCACCGCGCGAATAGCTCGCGCAACGACAGCCGTCAGCCCGGAATGCCAGTTGCCCGGGCACCAGGAACAGCCGCCAATCCATTTGCAATGGAATCTCCCGCGACAGCCGGTGGAAGCCGTCTATTCGAGATCCCTCCGGGAATGCCTCATGATCCCGGATAAGACTTGAAACTGCCGAGGAATTGCAGTAAAACCCTAGTTTCACCTCGTCGGAAGCGATCCCCGCTCAGGCACACCGAGCGGGAAGGTCGTTTGGGTGTTCTTTGCAAACAACCATAAGCGCCCCTGGGAGCAAAACTTCCCCTGGGCGCCTCCTGAGGCGTCTTGTGATCTTGCGGCCCGCATGCTCGGGCCTTCCGGTACTCGTCACTTGCACCGGAAACGAAATATTCTATTCCCCGCGCCAGTTAATTGAAGGCCTGTCTCTCGGCTAGCCTCATCCCACCGCAGATATCGGCCGCCGGTGCCAATCCAACACTTTGCAAACCACTTACGACTCAGCCCAGCTCCCGCCCCGCACTCAGGCTCCGCAGAGGCCGTCGTAGTCAACTACTCATTCCGGGAATGCCGCAGTCCTAGCAATTAGATGACCGCTTTTCTTCCACGGCTTCAAAATTCCGCGCAGCAACACAGGATGGGCTCTAGCTCCGTGAACTAAGCCCCCTGTGATTTGTGCTCTGTACGTGAGTTCACGTACTGTCTCTAACTTGCCAACCCCATTAGCTTGTGGATGTTTCCCAAGCTGCCGGGTATTTTGTCGTTCGAACGCCCTGCCGGAACGAATCACCGAACCCGACAGAACAATCCGGACTCCCAAGTCATCATCCTAGCTTAACGCATCCCACACTAAAACGTGTTATTTGTTTTGGGTCGCAACCGGTCCTGACTACTTAACTTCGACCGTCGCTCCGGCGTCGGCGAACTTTTTCCTGATCGTCTCGGCTTCTTCCTTCGAGACGCCTTCCTTCACCGGCTTCGGTGCGCCGTCAACCAGGTCCTTGGCTTCTTTCAGGCCCAAGCTGGTGACTTCGCGTACAGCCTTGATAACATTGATCTTATTCGCGCCAGCGGCGAGGAGAACGACGGTAAATTCCGTCTTTTCTTCGACCGGAGCCGCCGCTGCGGCGCCCGCGCCCGCAGCCACTGCGACCGGAGCCGCTGCCGCCGCCGATACCCCGAGGCGCTCTTCCAGCTTTTTCACCAACTCCGCCGCTTCAAGCAGCGACAACCCGACAATCTGTTCTTCCAACTGCTGCAAATCCGCCATTTCAATTCTCCAATCTTGATCGTTGATTCATTGTGTTGGTTTCGTTATCTCCGCCTGCGGAAGTGTCTGAGACCTACGGACGGCCGCAACGCAATCACTGCGTGACTTAGGCCCGCTCCAACCACCCGGGCGGCTATCGCCAAACCGGGGTGGACATCTCGCCGCCACGCCAGACACGCGACGAACTCGACACGCCTCAACGGAACACCCGCCAGACATCGACTTCCTATCCAGCAGGGCCGAACGGATAACAAAAACCACCTGGAACGGCGTTCACCGCTCCGAACCCTCAGACCAGTGTCCTGCCCGCCGGGCCGGCCACTGTCCCGAACTTTTCCGCCGAACAGCCGCCAACGGCAGCCGCCCGGTTCCCCTTGGGCACGGCCGAACTAAGCAGTCGGCTCGCCGCCCTGGAATTTCTTTTTTTCCACGCCCTGGTTGAGAACCACGGCGAGATTGCGTCCCACCGCATTGATCGCCGTCGCCAGTCGTGTCGCCGGAGCGCTTATCAGGAAAAGCAGCTTCGAGTAGAGCTCTTCCTTCGAGGGCATGTTGGCCAGCGCCTCGATGTCCTTCACCCGGATGGCGCGGCCTTCGACCACTCCGGCCCTGAACTTCAGCTCCGGATTGTCTTTCGCGTACTTGGTAAGCGCCTTCGCCAGCGCGATCGGGTCACCGCTCGTGTAGGCAATAGACGTGCGGCCCTCCAGGCTCTTTACCACGGCTTCAAAAGCCGTGCCTTTCGCCGCACGCTCGGCCAGCGTGTTCTTGACGACGCGGTACTTTGCACCGGTACCGCGAATCGCCCGGCGCAGTTCATCGTCATTGGCAACCGTCAGCTTGCCGAACTCGGCGACAAAGCCATTCTTGACGCTCTTCAATTCGCCGGCGAGCTGTTCTACCTGTTCGATCTTTTTTGCTTTCGTGACAGCCATTGCTGATTCCTTCGAGATCCCGTGCAAACGCCCTTTGGGTCTGCCGGGTTGTTGTCGATCTTCTGTCGATGCCTTCCGCCGTGCCTGGGCTCCTACGCTTTCGCCGCAGCCTCAACCGGGGCCGTATCGATAGGCACGCCCGGACCCATGGTCGAACTCAGGGTGCAACCCTTGATGTACTTGCCTTTGGCGACCGATGGCTTGGCTTTGACCACCGCAGTAACAACCGTGGTGGCATTTTCAACCAGCTTCTTGGGCTCAAACGAGAGTTTGCCCACCGGCACATGCACCAGCGCCGTTTTGTCGGTGCGGAACTCGACCTTGCCGGCCTTCACCTCTTGCACGGCCTTGGCCACATCAAACGTAACGGTTCCGGTCTTGGGATTCGGCATCAGGCCGCGCGGGCCGAGCACTTTGCCCAGGCGTCCGACGGACTTCATCATGTCAGGCGTGGAGATCACGGCGTCGAAATCGGTCCAGTTTTCCTTCTGGATCTTCTCCACCATGTCTTCGCCGCCGACGATGTCCGCACCAGCGGCTTCGGCTTCACGCATCTTCTCGCCGCTGGCGATGACCAGTACCTTCTTTGACTTGCCGAGCCCGTGCGGCAGCACAACCGTGCCGCGCACCATCTGATCGGCGTGTTTCGGATCGACGCCCAGCCTCAGCGTGAGATCCACGGTCTCGTCGAACTTGGCGTATTTCACCTTTTGCAGCAGCGAAACCGCGTCGTCGAGCGAGTAAGCATGCGCTTCCACAGCGGCGCGCGCCTTGTTGATATTCTTTCCAACTTTACGTCCCACTTTTCACTCCTAGTCTCCCACCGCGCACGCTTACGTGGTCCCAACAATCGCCTGGGTGTAGCGTGAGCCGTGGTGTTGTCGACTTGCGGACCATGCCGCAAGAACTTTTCTCCGTCTGCGACGGCTTCCTGGATTAGAACACCTCTTACTGGTGCGGCCTGCGCCACAAGAAGTTCTTCTCTCCGCCTCCGGGCCTGCTAACCGGCGACGACGTCCAGCCCCATCGACCGGGCCGTGCCCTTTACGCTTTTAACGGCGGCGTCCAGCGAAGCCGCGTTGAGGTCCGGCATCTTCTGCTTGGCTATATCGAGCACCTGCTTTTCCGTAACCTTGCCAACCTTTTCCTTGTTAGGAGTGCCGGAGCCCTTGGCGATGTTGGCGGCACGCTTCAGCAGGATCGAAGCGGGCGGGGTCTTGGTGATAAAAGTGAAGGTACGATCACTGTAAACCGTAACCACAACCGGGACAATCAGGCCCTCGAGCTCCTTGCTGCTGGTCCTGGCGTTGAACTGCTTGCAGAACTCCATGATGTTGATCTGCGCCTGGCCCAGAGCGGGGCCGACGGGCGGCGCCGGAGTGGCCTTGCCGGCCGCGATCTGCAATTTGACCTGTCCTGTAACCTTCTTTGCCATAACAACCTTTCTGTTTTTCGGTCCCGCCGCATGACTGGTTAGCATCGGGCTACGTCAGAGCGGCCACCACCGGCAGCCTCTCATGCCCATGCATAACGAACCCCTGTCGGCAGCCCTGAGTCTAGGTTTTTCGGCTCAGGTTGAGGCGCTTGGCAGGGCCTTTCAGCCCGCGAAATCCCAAGCGGCCGCGAAGGACCGTTTCGACTTCATCTAACTAACGATTTTCTCTACTTGTCCAAACTCCAACTCGACCGGAGTAGCGCGGCCGAAGTTGAGGCGTTTTGCGGGCGTGAGGCGTTTTTCGCCGGGAGCCCGCAGCCGAAATCCTGAGCGCCATCGGCGCGAAGGAACTCAGCCACCCTACGCAATAATCTTCTCTACTTGTCCAAACTCCAACTCGACCGGAGTAGCGCGGCCGAAGATGGTCACCATCACTTTCAGCGTCTCGCGGTCGTCATTGACCTCGTCGACTATCCCTTGGAATGTCGCGAACGGGCCTTCGCTGATGCGAACCGATTCGTTCTTTTCGTACTTGACCTTGAGCTTCGGCTTCTCCTTGGAGTCGGCAACGCGGTAGACGATCTGCTTGACCTCGTCCTCGCTGAGCGGCGTGGGATCGTTGGCGGTGCCGACAAACCCGGTCACCCGTGGCGTGGATTTCACCACGTGCCAGACATGGTCGCCCTCGCCGCCGCTGCGGAACCCCGTCAGGTCCATCTCGACCAGAACATATCCGGGAAAGAACATGCGCTCGCTGGTGTACTTCTTGCCGCCGCGCACCTCGGTCACCGACTCGGTCGGAATCAGCACCTTGCCAATCTTGTTCTCCAGATTGAAAGCGCGTATGCGCGATTCGAGCGACTCCTTTACCTTGCGCTCGAACCCCGAATAAGTGTGGATGATGTACCACTTCAGATTCGGGTTCTGGGGAACTTCAGGGGGAAGAACAGCGGGAGTCTCGGGCGGTGCCCCGGGCAGTCCCCCGGCTTGCTGTTCGTCTCCAGTGCTCCCCTCGTTTTTCGTAATCTCGTCCATAGATTTGTCTCGCCCCAAGCGCTATCGCCTCAACTCGCGCTTGAGCGATATCCCGCCGGTGCAACCTGCGTGGCTAGTGCTGGCCGAAGTAACGGAAGACCGGCTCCAGCAAACGGTTGATTGTGCCATCCACGACCCAGAAATAGATCCCGAACAGGAAAACCGTGACGATGACAACACTAGTCGTGGCCTGAACCTCTTTGATGGTCGGCGTGGTCACCTTCTTCATCTCGGTGCGCACGTCGTTGTAAAAGTCTTTCGTCCGCTGCGGCCAATGCTTGATCCGTGTCGTAAGCCTGTTGTCGTCGATGCTTGCCACCACTGCCTTTGCCATTGCTAAATCCTATCGCGCGTCCCGTACCGGAACGTCCACTTCCGACTTCAGTCGCCACCGCACCAAGTCTCCGAGCGGATGGCAGGGGCGGAGGGATTCGAACCCCCAAGTCCGGTTTTGGAGACCGGCAGTTTAACCGTTGAGCTTACGCCCCTGTTTCCCTACCAGACCTCTCGCCTCAAGAGGTCTTTGCTGGTTACTCTCTCTCGGGGACGCCGGCAGCTCCGCCGCCGCACCAGCCAATCGCCAAGCTACCCTGTCGCTCGCTCCCCCGCAGGAATTGCCACCGTGTACGGCCAAATGCCTCACTTGATTTCGCGGTGAGTCGTGTGTTTCCGGCATTTGCGGCAGAACTTGCTGAACTCCAACCGCTCGGTGGTCGTCTTCTTGTTCTTCGTGGTCGAGTAGTTCTTGTCCTTGCAGTCGGTACACTGCAAAGTCACGATTTCGCGGGGCATGTTGAACTCCTTCTGTTAATCGCCTTGCGGCCAGCCAGGGCCCCGGCACACGCCGTAGTTGCGCGTGTTGGGCAGAGCCAGGCCGCTTGGCCTTGTCCGGGTCGAAGCCCGGATATCAGCGGGCGTTTCAGCGCCCGCCGAAAATCCCGGCAAAGCAGATGGAATCGCTTTGCCGCCAGTTAAAGTTTACTACGCAACGATTTCCGTGATGGTGCCGGCGCCGACCGTGCGGCCGCCTTCGCGGATGGCGAAGCGCAACCCCTTCTCCATCGCCACCGGCGTAATCAGCTCGATCTCCACCGTCACATTGTTCACGTCCGTCGTCCGGAAGTAGAACTGCGGCCGGTACCCATTGAAAAACGGCGTGTGCCGCCCGCCTTCTTCCTTCGACAACACGTACACTTCGCCCTTGAACTTGGTGTGCGGCGTGATCGATCCCGGCTTCGCCAGCACCATCCCGCGCTCCACGTCTTCCTTCGCGATCCCGCGCAGTAGCATCCCGGCGTTGTCCCCAGCCAAGCCCTCGTCCAACTGCTTCTTGAACATTTCCACGCCCGTGACCACCGTCTTGCGCGTCTCCCGGAAGCCCACAATCTCCGCTTCCTCGCCCACCTTCACCTTGCCGCGCTCGATCCGTCCCGTCACCACCGTGCCGCGGCCCTGGATCGAGAAGATATCTTCAATCGGCATCAAAAACGGCTTGTCGATCGAACGCTCCGGCAGCGGCACGTACTTGTCCACCGCCTCCATCAGCTCGTCGATCTTCGCCTCCCACTGCGCCTCGCCGTTCAGCGCTCCCAACGCCGACCCCCGGATCACCGGCAGATCGTTCCCCGGGAAGCCGTAGCCCGTCAGCAGCTCGCGCACTTCCAACTCCACCAGGTCCAGCAGCTCGGCGTCGTCCACCGCGTCGCACTTGTTCAGAAACACCACCACGCACGGCACTCCCACCTGCCGCGCCAGCAGCACGTGCTCCTTGGTCTGCGGCATCGGCCCGTCGGTCGCCGCCACCACCAGAATCGCCCCGTCCATCTGCGCCGCCCCGGTGATCATGTTCTTGATGTAGTCGGCGTGCCCCGGACAATCGACGTGCGCATAGTGACGGTTCGCCGTCTCATACTCCACGTGCGCCGTCGCAATCGTGATCCCGCGCTCGCGCTCTTCCGGCGCATTGTCGATCGAGTCGAACGAGCGGAACACGATCTTCGGATTGTGCTTCTGCAAAACCTTCGTGATCGCCGCCGTCAACGTCGTCTTGCCATGGTCAATGTGCCCAATCGTCCCAACATTCACGTGCGGCTTGCTGCGGTCAAATTTCTCTTTCGCCATTTTCTGCTGTGAACCCTGGCCAGACGACGCAGTCTGGGACGTGGCTTAGTGTCCCGATAAACTCCGCCCAAGTCCGTAAAAAAAACACATTCGAAGTCGTCGCCGAACTCTTTCTCGAACTCGCTCCTTGTCATAGCGATGCACAAGGAAATCTTACGAATTAAACCTTTCGCTCCATAGGATTCCAACATGGAATAGATCTCGCCCAAACGCTCTTTCTCCGACATTTCTCGGAAGTAATCGGAGACAACGTACATTCGGATAAAATCCTTATAGTCGCTCTTGTCAGCCCACACCCCGACCTTCTTGCCTCTCGCGGCAAAACCCTTTTCCAAGGCGCGCTTTATGGCCTTAACCGAGTTTGTTGCGATAGCCAATTGCGGAGATCCTTTGCGTCTCGCAAGAAAACTTCCGAAGTTCTTCGGTCAGTCGTTCTTCCTGAGTACCTTAATTCGGGCGACCATCGGTTGTTAATGCCCTGGAATGCTACCCATAAATCCTGATTCTGCGCGAGAGCGTTCCTGAGCTGACTAGTGGCGAGCAATTCGATCAGGTTATGCCCCAACCGTTTTGCTTCGCCAGAATCCATGCCCTGTTGCTTTCTCGTCTCGCAAATAACGAACTTCAGAAAACACTCTAGAACGTAACCGCACAAATAAATCGCGCCCTCAAATCTCTGGTTGTTGTGAAGGCACTGGGCATCTTTCAAGCGTTCAATGGCGGCTTGGCGAAAAGAGTTAGCCGCTATCCGAATTGGACCAGCCATTTAGCGAATCCAGTACCTCGAGGCCAGATAAACTCTGGAGCTGATGATCGGGATTGAACCGATGACCTCTCCCTTACCAAGGGAGTGCTCTACCAACTGAGCTACATCAGCTTTCTAAACAATGTTTCTGCTCCGCTTGGGGCTCCTTCGCCGCCGCTGTGCTCCGGCTCAGGATTTCGGCGCCGGGCTCCCGGCTACGCCTCACGCCCGGCAAGCGCCTCAACTTACCCGGGAGTGCTCTACCAACTGAGCTACATCAGCTTTCTAAAACTCTATTCGCCTGTGAACTCACGACGCATCTCAATTCCTGGAGCGGGAGACGGGAATCGAACCCGCGACCAACAGCTTGGAAGGCTGAGACTCTACCACTGAGTTACTCCCGCTAACCCCCCGGCTTACGAGATCCTTCGCTACTCCTAACCCAGCAACGGCAAAAGCAGCCGTCGCCGGGGACCCCGGCTCGCTCAGGATTTCGGCTCGAGGCTCCCGGCGCTGCGCGCCTCATGCCTCGAAAACGCCTCAAGTTACTTCCGCCCATTTGCCTTGGCTACTGCCGTTCGTCGCGCTCTTGCAGGGCTGCCCTGCGCTCCTGCACCAGAGTGCGAATAACGAAGAAGGCCAAAATCAACAAGCTGGCCAAACGGATTTTCCCGTCCAGCGTCAGCCACTCCAGTACACCTATCCCGCCGTATATCGCTAGTGCCAGCCACAGCTTCGTTTCGCGTCTCACGCATCACCAGGTCGCCGGCGCCGGTCGGAACCAACCGGGCAAGCGAAATGCTGGTGCACAGGGGTGGATTCGAACCACCGAACGCCAAAAGGCGGACAGATTTACAGTCTGTTGGCTTTAACCGCTCACCCACCTGTGCACGTCCCGATTCTACGGGGAGCGCGGCTGCGATGCCATAGGCTCCGAACCAAGACTAGGTTTCAAAGATCCGCTTCGAGCACATTACCGGCCGAAGCCTCATGCGGTGCTGCGCGCGTTAAACACGCGACAATTGCAGGCATCCAAGACATCTCCCGACGCCCTGGCCGCCGCATTCACCGGCAGGTCCGTGTGGATTGCAAGAACGGTTACGCGCTATTGCGTCAAGCCGCGAGACTTAAGCACGCCCAAAAGTTGATATCGCTAGCCAACGCCCGCGTACCCGGAAAGCAACTTGGAGCTGGCGAAGGGATTTGAACCCCCGACCCTCTGATTACAAATCAGATGCTCTACCAGCTGAGCTACGCCAGCGATGCTGGAACCACACATCAAGCACACACACTAAACTTTCGGGCGTGACACTGCCAAAGCTCTAGTGCCCACACAAAGAAAAAAGGTTAGCACATTGAAAGCTGATGCGCAACCTGACGGCGTCCCAAAATCATGACACTACCGCAACCTATAGAGACTGTTGAAAAACTCGGCTCGAAAGCCGAGTTTTTGTGTTGGTGGTGAACATCATGTGTGTTAAGTAGAGATGCAGGAGGGACGCCGCCGATGATGGGTCAGCAGCCACGCACGGA